>CAZYPS010000081.1:0-8335 GCA_964649445.1 uncultured Thermotogae bacterium
TCGTGCCAGCCAATTCTTTCAGCACCTTTATCGAGACATTCGTCCAGCCTACAGCTGTTTATATACTGAACAGTCCCCTCTTTTCCCTCTCCGAGCTTTTTGAATATCGGGGAAGTCTCTCCCTCTCTGATGTGGTTTATTTTTCTGATCTCTATTGGGTCTTTATCTACTTTTTCTGCCAGTTTTTCCATTGCGAATTCGAGAGAAAAGAAACCCTGAGGAGCTCCGTATCCCCTGTAAGCTCCCGGCACCGGGTGATTAGTGTAGACTGCGTCGCCAAAGAAGTGGAGATCGGAGGGATCGTTATAAAGGGGAAGAGATTTGCTACCGACGTTCGATAGCACTGTTAGACTGTGGGTTCCGTAAGCTCCCGTGTCGCTAAGTACTTCCATGGTAATCCCCTGGAGTTCTCCTTCGGATGTAGCTCCCAGAGTGACGTCGACTTCTATCGGGTGACGGACTCGGGAAGAAATAAATTCCTCTTTTCGAGAGTACTCCATCGTCACAGGTCTACCTGTTCTCAGGGCAAAGAGTGAGGCTACGTCCTCGAGGAGGAATTCCTGCTTGACACCAAACCCGCCGCCTACCCTGGGTTTGATAACTCTGATCTTACCGATAGGCATGTCGATTAACTGGGAAAGAATCCGCCTGACGTGAAATGGAACCTGGGTGCTGGTTCTGACGACCAATCGCTCGTGTTCGTCGAGGAAAGCCGTAGTTACGTGTGGTTCCATTGGCGTGTGCTGGGCATACTGAGTTCGGACGGATTCTTCTACTACCACGTCCGATTCGGCTATAACTTCCTCGGGATCGCCGATTTTTATGTCCACGTTTGCGGCGATGTTACGATCCGAGTCGTAGATACCGGTAGAGTCCTCTTCGTCGTGGATTTTTATCGAGGAATTTCTCGATTCCTTCGGGTCAAATATCGGCTCCAGTTCCCTGTATTCTACTTCTATTTTTTTTAGCCCTTCTTTTACGGCTTCCTTTGACTCTCCTGCTACGGCTGCAACCCTGTCCCCGACGTATCTGACTTTTTTGTCGAAGGTGTAGGCGTCGTAAGGAGACGGTTCCGGATAACCCTGTCCGGCGGTAGTGTGGGGAACCCGTTCCACGTTTCCGTGGTGAAGTATCGATTTTACTCCGTCGACCTCTTCTGCCGCGGAGACGTCAATATCGACTATCTCGGCGTGTGGCTTCGGGCTGGGCAAAATTTCTGCCACCAGGCCGTCCGAGTACTCGTAATCCCCGGCAAATACCGGCCTTCCGTTGACGAGTGCCTGGCCGTCTACCTTGGTTAAGCTCTTGTTTACTACGTCGTAATTCGGGTCGTCGGATTTATTTTTTTCCATTTGCGTTGCCTCCGATTGTTTCCGCGGTTTCTTTTATTGCCCCGATCTGCTTTACGTAACCAGTACAGCGACAGAGGTTTCCGTCTAATGCTGCCTTGATTTCTCGTTCCGAAGGATCTTTCTTTTCGTTCAAAAGCGAATACGCGCTAACCAGAATTCCCGGTATACAAAAGCCACACTGGACCGCTCCAGCTTCGAGCATGTTTTCTTTCAACCTCTCTGCAAGTTCGTCCTCCAGCCCTTCTACGGTTCGGATTTCTTTTCCATCGACCTGGGCGCCAAACAGCGTACATGAGGTCATTGCCCTGCCATCAACCAGAACCATACAGGCACCGCAGTCCCCGGTTTTACATCCTGCTTTTGGGCTTTTGTAACCGTTTTCTCGCAGGAGGTCGAGAAGAATTTCTCCTGGTTCTACGTCAAATTGTTTTTCTTCTCCGTTTAGTTCAAATTCAACTTTCATTTGCAACCTCTTTCTTTATATCCATTAACGCTTCTTCAGTCATTTTTTTGACGAGTTGTTCTCTATACTCCTTGCTCAATTTATCGTCCCCTCCAAGGTCAGCGGACTCGGCCGCGAATATGCCCGCTTCTTCTGCCACTTCTTTTGTTAGCTCTTCGCCGGTTAAACTATCTTCCACGTTCGTTATACGCTCGGCGGTCATCGGTCTCGCTCCGATGCTAAGCCTGGCTTTTGAAATATTCTCTCCTTCAACCGTTATTCTGCAGGCTAGATTGAGAGCAGCCACGTCGAACTCGGACCTGCTGAACTTCTTAAATTTTGCCCCCGTATTATCTTCTTCGGGCAGAGAAATAGTTACCCCTTCGATTATTGAGCGATTAAGAGTGTCTCTGAAGTCCGAATCGTGGAGTTTCGAGAGTTTCCGGGATCGGGTTTCACCTTCGTGGTAATATGATATTTCGGTCCCCAGGACGGAAAGGATCGGAATCACGTCGGACCAGGGGAAGGGTCTGACGAGAGAACCGCCGAGGGTCCCCGCGTTACGAATCGGGTAGCTGCCTATTTCTTCCAGACTTTCGGACAAAAAACCCCCAAGAACTGATTGAACCGATTTGCTTTCGATGACCTTCTGAATCTTTGCCGTCGCGCCGATAGTCAACTGGTCATTTGTCCTATCCAGTTCCAGCTCGTCCAGCCCCAGCCGGCTAATGTCGATTAACTCGACCGGACGAGTCGAGTCCGACAGGGCAAGTGCCGTTCCGCCGGCAATAAAAAACGACCGGCTCTCCCGATCGCTTAGGCTGAGTGCTTCGTCGAGAGAGCCGGGATAATGATAGTCTTCAACGTTTTTTAACATGGATTGACCTGCTTATTCCTCTGGTTCGTCGGGCCAGGGACCTTCGACGTTCGGGTAAGCCCACTGGATCTGCCAGAGGTCGTCGTGGGTTGCCCATTCTCCGTCTTTCAACCTCTGAATTCCCTGCCGATCATCCATCGGACCGATGAAGGGGTCGAACGTTACTCTGTCGGCGTTCATCTGTTCCAGTCTCTTCATTACGAGGTCGTATACGGAAATCTCGCCGAAGTGAGGATCCTCCACCATTACGGACTTGAGTTCGTCTTCGTATTCCGGATTGATTGTCATTCCCGGTTTTGCCTGCAGAGCTGCGGCGTCTTCCTTCAGGAGCCACCAGTAGTCGACGTCGTTCAGATTTTCGCTCGTGTAGACGCCGTAATAGACTTTGTAGAGGATGTCCTGGTAAATTGCGCCCCACTTTGAGACCTGACCACTTACCGCTGCTTCTTCCGCAAACCTGTACATCGGGTTGTAATGGGCGAAGGAAAAAGCGCCGTTTTCTTCGGCCGTCTGAAGAACGGCGGGGGAGTCTTCAGTGTAGGCAAAGCCATCCGCGCCCTCTTCGATCAATGCCTGGGTAGCCTCTTTTGCTCCGCTCGGGTCGACCCATGCGTTAAGCCAGCGTACCTGAAGAGTTGCGTCAGGATTGACCTCGTCTATACCTACTGCGAAAGCGTTTATGTGACGTTTAACTTCCGGAGTGGGAAAAGCTGCCACGTAGCCTAGTTTGTCCGTTTCCGTAAGTGCCCCAGCCATCAGGCCGCTGAGGTAATAAGTCTGGTAAAGTCCGGAGAAGTACGTTCCGACGTTATCGCTTCGTTTGTAACCCGAGCAGTGAAAAAATATGGTATCTTCGTACTTTTCAGCAGCGCTAATCGTCGGATCCATGTGACCGAAACTCGTTGTAAATATTACGTCAGCGTCTCTGTTATTGACGAATTGATCTATCGTCGATTCAACGTCCGACGGGGCGACGTTTTCGACGTAGAACGTCTCCAGCCAGGGGAAGACCTCTTCTACGTGTTCTCTTCCGACGTCATGAGCTTTGGAATAACCGTAATCTTCTACAGGTCCTACGTAAATAAAACCGGCCTTTAGCTTGTCTCTTTCCTGGGCCATGGCTACGCCAGAAAAGCCGATCACGAGAAAACTGGCAATAACCAAAAGTGTGATGGTACTATACCACTTTTTTTCTAACATCATAACCTCCTTGAGGTTAAAAAGTACGGGACTGGACTTCAAACTGAAGCTAGATACGGTCAGGGCTGGAACGGGTAGTTGTTACACCTTTTTTCATCACCTCCATATGTATAGGATAATTATTTTTCCCCTCGAATGTAAGGTTGTTGCAGAGCATTCGGGGCGCCCATGCTTCTTTTCAAAGTGCCGAAGGACAAAATAACCAGGGCGAGGATCGCCGAACCGTAAGGCATCATCTTAAGCAGTTCCGGAGCAACCCAGGGCTGAAGACGGAATGATAGATGCATCAAAGCTCCGAACAGAAGTGCTCCAACCAAACCCCTGGAAGGGTTCCATGAGGCAAATATCGTGAGAGCAATTACCAGCCAGCCCATTCCGTTAGTCATCCCGGTGGTCCAGGCGGGTCGGTAAGCTATGGACAGGTAACCTCCGGCGACTCCTGCCAGTACACCCCCCACCATTACGCAAAGGTAACGAACCAGCCAAACGTTTATCCCTGCGGAGTCCGCTGCGGAAGGGTTTTCTCCGACGGAACGGATAGTTATTCCGACGGAGGTATGAAACAGAATAAATGACATAATCGGGGTCAGAGCGAGTGCGATGTAGACTATAGGACTCTGATCGACAAATAAGATCTCACCGAGGTATGGTATTTCTCTGAGCCCGGGAACGGACACGTTAGGGATGGTCGACTCGAGGGGCTCACCTTCAAAACCTCTGCCGAAAAGGCCGGAAAGTCCTAAACCGAGTAAGGTCAGTGCCAGACCTGAGACGACCTGGTTCGCCCGCAGGGTTATAGAGACAAATCCGTGAAGGAGGGAGGAAACTCCCCCTGCTAACCCGGCTACCAGTATCCCAAGCCAGGGGTTTCCGGTGATAAACGCCGTGGCGAAAGCACTAACAGCGCCGAGGATCATCATCCCTTCTATTCCCAGATTCAGGACCCCGGATCTTTCGGAATATATTTCACCAAGCGTTGCAAGCAGCAAGGGGGTTCCGTATGCCAGCGTTCTGCTGAGAGTCCCTACGACCCACTCATCAATCATTCGCCTTGCCTCCACTCAAGTTTATAACTCATAAGCAATTCACTTCCAATCAAAAAGAACAGGATTAACCCGTTAAATACGTCCGTGATCTGGAAGGGTAGCCCCAGTGAAACTTTAATTGCGTTTCCTCCCGCAAATATAGCCCCGAAGAATAGAGAAGTTACTATTACCGCCAGGGGGTTTTTTCGGGCAAGCCAGGCGACGATAATCGCCGTGTAACCGTAGCCAAGGGAAAGCTCACCAGGATTCATCAGCATGTGATGTATTCCCGCCACTTCGCCGACTCCTGCCATACCTGCCATACCGCCGGATATAAACATTACAAACAGGGTTGTTTTAACGTAACTCATTCCGGCAAATCGACCCGCGGCTGGGCTGCTTCCCAGGACCCTTATTTCGTAACCCGGCGTCGTTCGGTTTATCAGGAAATATATCAGAACGGCAGCAACTACTCCGATAAGAAGAGTTATCCAGTGAACGTCGGTATTACCCAGCGTTGGTAACTGAGCCGGAGACGAAAATTTGTCAGTGTAGGGGAATCCCCATTGTTGTTCTCCCTTCCAGGGTCCCTGGACTAGAAAAAGGACCAGGTTGATTGCGACGTAATTCAGCATGAGAGTAGTTATTACTTCGTTTATTCCCAGTTTACTCTTCAAGAACGCAGGTACCAACCCCCAGGCTGCTCCGGCGAGAAAACCAAAAAGAAACATGGCTGGAATCAGCAGAGGGTCCGGTATAGGACTGAACAGGGCGACCCAGCTTGCCGCGATGGCTCCGAGCAGCAGCTGCCCTTCAGCTCCAATATTCCAAAACTTAGCCCTAAATGCTATTACGAGCCCAACTCCGGCGAGTAGAAGCGGTGTGGCACGACGAACAGTTTCTGATAACTCGTAAAGCCCTCCAAAAGCGCCGCCGAATAGTACCCGATAGGCGTTTATTGGGTTTGCACCGTAAGCCCAGAATACTATACTGGCAACCATAAAAGCACCAAGCAGTGCCAGCAGGGAAACGGTTATTACGGCCAAACCGGAGGGGTTCTGTCTTTTCTTTATTTCAAACGGTAATTTGTCTCTCATTCTTTACCCTTGATAGAACCCTTCTCTTTCTCCAGTTCTTCCAGTGGTGTTCCCGCCATTAACATTCCAAGTTCCTCCCTATCGAGCTCATCACTATCAACGGTCCCCATAATCTCTCCTTCGAAGAGGACGGCAATCCTATCGCTAATTGAGGTTACTTCCGTTAAGTTTTCGGAAATAAGTAACACCCCGGCACCTTGAGCTTTTTGTTCAAGTAGCAATTGCCTGATTTGTTCGGCCGCAGCTACGTCGAGCCCGTAAGTTGGATGGGACGCTATGATCAATTTTGGGGTCGATGAGACTTCTCGCCCCAGAATTAACCTTTGAATATTTCCGCCCGAGAGCAGGTTTGCCGGGGTATCGGAATCCGGGACCCTTATATCGAAATCCTCGATAATTTTTCTCGCGTGTTCATCGACTAATCCGTAGTTAATCAGGAGCCCTTTTGAAAAGGGCTTTTTTCGATAAGCTTTAAGGATAACATTGTCTTTGAGAGACAGATCTCCGACAATACCCTGGTGTAGCCTGTCCTCCGGTATATGGGCGACGTCCCTGTCGGAAATGTTTCTGGGGGACTCGTTGGTCACGTCTTCCTCGTCGATAAAGACCCTGCCGGAAGTTGCTTCCCGCAGCCCAGTTAGGACTTCAGCGAGCTCCCGCTGACCGTTTCCGGCAACTCCGGCTATGCCGAGGATCTCACCTTGCTGAACTGAGAAGGATAGATCATTTATGGCTTTCACTCTTTTATCGCTAAGCGCTTCCAGACTTTCAACTTCCAGGACAACAGGACCTTTTTCTACCGACGGTTTTTCTAAGTCGAACAGGACTTCCCGGCCTACCATTTTTCGGGATAACTCTGATTTATCGGTGGACGAAACGACCTGAGTGTCCACTACCTTCCCTTCCCTCAGAACCGTAACCACGTCACTTATTTCCATAACCTCATCCAGCTTATGGGTAATGAAAATTATCGTTCGACCTTCCGATTTCATGTCTTCCAGGATCCTGAATAACCTATCCGTTTCGCCTGGAGTAAGGACAGAAGTAGGTTCGTCCAGAATTAGGATGTCCGCCCCCCGGTAAAGAGCCCGAAGTATCTCCACTCGTTGTCTTTCGCCGGCGGAAAGCTGCCATATCTTTGCTTCCGGATCGACCTTCAGGCCGTACCGACCTGCAAGCTCCAGCAGTTTTCTCTTTATGTCCCTGGTCGGTCTAATTTTGCTGGCTGAAGGCAGTCCAAGCGCTATGTTTTCGGCGACGGTATGGTTCTGCACGAGTTTAAAGTGCTGATGGACCATACCGATGCCCAGTTCAATTGCTTTAGTCGGGGATTCGATTTCAAATTCCTCTCCTCTGAGATATATTGATCCTTCGTCCTGCTGGTATAGTCCGTAGAGGATGTTCATGAGAGTGGTTTTGCCCGCGCCGTTTTCTCCCAGGAGGGAGTGAATCGTCCCCTTGTCGATAGAGAATGAAACTCCGTCGTTGGCCACGACCCCGGGGAACTCCTTCACGACGGAGTCAAATTCAATCAGAGGATTTTTATTTGACATTATTGTTTGATTATATTTAGATCAGCAAACTTTTATTTGGATCAGTCTAATATAGTTACATTCCAAATTCAAATTAAATTGACCGTTTTATCTGTAAAGTTTCCACTATGGGACGTTTGGAAATACATTGGGTGAAGAATCCTTACTGCTCGAGTCAACTGGCAGAAATATAGGGAATTTCGCCAGATGTCTAAACAAGGTGGTTCCGGAACCTAAGTTTTTACGGGCAACAACCCATTGAGCTCCCGCGCTCGGGGGTTGGTCGCTTAATTAATTCCTTCGATAGTCGGTTCTTTCTAGTAATTAAGGGGTAACTAAAGAGTCCTGTTGCAAAAACGAACCCTCACGATTACCATCCCCTGTGATACCAATGAGTGAGCTAAAATTAATCAAAAACGTCCATACGATATTTACGGCTGATCCCGAAGGTCGGGAACTTATTGACGCTTACGTTCTGGTAGAAGATAATGAAATAAACGAAGTCGGAGGCTCACCTTACCGGGGCCCGGAACCGGATCTGGTTATCGATGGGGAAGACAAGATAATGATACCGGGACTGATCAATACCCATCACCATCTTTATCAGACGTTGTTCCGGAATTTTAAGGAAGTAAACAGTGCCAAACTCTTTACCTGGCTGACTGAACTTTACGATCGATGGGCAGAGGTGAATGCGAGGGCAATTCACGTCAGTACTGTGATCGGTACGGCGGAACTGCTGCTCAGCGGTGCAACGACGACCAGCGATCACCTTTATCTGTTCCCAGACGGTCATAACGAACTATTCGA
>CAZYPS010000082.1:0-1351 GCA_964649445.1 uncultured Thermotogae bacterium
GATCTCCTTTATACGTTCCTTCACGTAGATTAGCTGTATATTTCCCTTAAGTTCGACTAGCAAGCTGGCGAGAAATTTAAGCGAAACGATATCCTCCGATTCCCTCACACTATGGAGTACTGAGAATTCATCATTATCCATTTAACTCACTCCCGAGCCCAACCGGAACACTTTACTCAGGCTACTAAATTATGCCCAAAAGCGCCCACCAGGTAAATACCACCAGGAACAGGACGAAGAAACTTGCCAGTGTCAGCCATACCCCTGCAATCAGGAAATCCTTGGGCTTTACGTGGCCCGTGGAGTAGATAATTGCATTCGCTGGAGTTGCCAGCAATAAAAGGAACCCGAGAGATGTCGAAATAGCCGTCAATAGACCCATAGCCAGGGGATTTATCGACGCTAATTCGGCAAGCTTTAACGTTATCGGCCCCACAACACTTGCCGTAGCGCCAGCACTCATCAAGTTAGTCATTACAATGCTGAGTATCGAGCTGGTAATCGAAACCGGGACCAGCCCGCTTAGCCCCAGCCCATCCCGGACGAATGAAAGAACCATGTTTGCGATCCAGCCAGCTGCTCCGGTACTTTCCAAAACTGATCCCAGACTCAGGGCTCCCATATAGATCAGTATTACACCCCAATTAATGTTTGTGTGATAATCTTCCCAATTTACGATCCCAAAGACGAGATAAAGAATCGCGCCCATTAACGCAATTATCCCCAGACCGATCGTCCTTCCCATTGTAATCCAGAGCAATACGATCATGAAGAATATGGCAAGTGTTACGCCGGTTTCACCAGTTATCTCCCGCTCTTCCAGTTCGGCACGCAGGCCGGCAGTAGCGTCTGATAGATCCGTAATAGTTGGCTGAAATGTCTTGTAAAGTATCCAGGTGGTGACAGGTATCAACAGCAAAGTAATTGGTATGGAGTAGACTATCCATTGGCCGTAGCCTATGCTAATTCCATGCATTCGCTGGAGGAAACCAAGAATAATTATATTTCGACCTCCGCCGCTTGGAGCGTAGAGAGCGCCTATACTGGCTCCGTATGCAACGGAAAACAAAAGATATTTGCTTAAACCTGCAACGTCTTTGTCCTGAGTCTCCCTCATTGTCCTTACCAGTGAAAGAACCATAGGGGTCATTACTGCAGCTACCACGTGACCTGCGATAAACCCTGCCAGCAAAGAACAGCTACTGACCAGGGCAAAGCTTATCCGTCTCGCACTACTGCCCAGCTTATTTATCAAAAACAATATCAGCCGCTGACCCACGTCCTGGCTGGTAAGGGCGACTCCTATCATCAATGCTCCCATTATGAAAAACACGGCGTCATGCATGAAGGA
>CAZYPS010000082.1:1451-6110 GCA_964649445.1 uncultured Thermotogae bacterium
CATCCTTACCTCCTTATCATGTACTATTTAATGTCACTATCTGATAATAATTTTTTCAGAGCAGTAATCCATGGTTTCCTTTTCAAGCAAATAACATTAATGGCGAGTTAAGTATAAGGTAAGAGCTCTCCAACAAATTAATACCATAATTTACTTTAAGAAAAGAATTCCAACCAGTCAAGAATTCTGGTTTATTCAGTTATAAAAGCCGTTACAGTCCCCAGAATAGTACAATTCCTCCGACGGTAACAACCGATAATATCAACTGGAGCGGAGCGCCAATCCGGACGTAATCAGAGAACCTGTATCCTCCCGGACCGTAGACAAAGAGGTTTGTCTGGTATCCTACCGGAGTATTGTTGACCAAACCGGAAATCGGACCACCGGCGGCGATAGTTGCAAATAGCTGTTTAAACTTGTTCTTACCCGCGAATTCAGCCAGTTTATGCCCAATAATCTGAGCTAATCCGGTCTTTATTAAACCTCCACTTAGGATCAACATTGCCAGAACGGTTATAGTGGCGGGATTGGAAAACCCCGAAATAGCTTCTGCGGGTGAAATTTGAGTCCAGGGCTCAAGCAACATAAGCAGAACCATTATGAGGATTGCGGTGATATCTATGGCTAGCCCATCCGAGATGAATAGATAGACCGCAACCAGTATGAGCCCGTAGACAACCGCCATGTCAACGGTTATCCCAAGCGAGGCCAGTTACTCAGGCAATCCAAGAATTAAGTCAACCATAGCGTCCTCCTGACTTCAAACTATCGTTGAATTAAACCTAACTATCAACCAAAAAACCACCTGAGACTCTTGATAACCCCGGCAGCAAAGTTATTAACAGAGTTCCTGAACCTTGACCGACCCAGGATCTTTGATCAGAATTATTATTTTGTGCCAAACCATCTTTGACTTATGATCTTTACGGACACAAGCCGAGTTGTTCGATTTTACCAGTGAAAATAACCCCTTAAAAAAAAGGGGGTGGAAACCGTGAATTTAGAACTTAAACCATCGTTTTCGCTTTTCCTTCTACTTTTTCTGTTGACCACAACTTTTGTCGTTTCAGGCCATAAATACCTGGAAACCGAAGGAGGGAATGGGAGGGAAGACCCTATCCTTGTATCCGACCACCAGATATCCTGGGCTGCCTACGAAGAACTCGAGGGAGAAGATCAGGTTGATTACTACAGATTCACCGCAAACAGCGGCGAGGAAATCTACGCCTCTTTATTAGTCCCAAAAATAGACCGACTTTCCCAGTTCAAACCAGAACTTGGACTAATCGGACCCGGTCTAGAGAAAAATACTGGTGACACGAACACCGAGGGCCAATTTCCCCTGGAGGTAAAAGACGACGAAGACCTGCTGATTAAAAGATTCGAAGGAGAAAACTCGGAGTCATTCTTCGAGCCTTTTACTCAGACGGATTATTGGGAACGTCAGGTAATCAGAAAGACGGTGACCGAAGACGGTACTTATCATTTAGGAGTATGGAGTCAGGAAGGTCAAACCGGTAAATATGTACTTGCAATAGGAGAAAAAGAGGATTTCGGACCAGGAGACATACTGGATTACCCTTCCGTATGGTGGAAAGTGAGAATCCACAATGAAAAATACCTATCAACCTACCTGATAACAGGCGCAGTTATTGGAGGGCTGGCTGGAGGGACTTACTTTCTCGTCAGGGGCTTACTGTGAAAAAAAGCTAATTGGAAGGAGCCAGGATGAGTAAAGTCGAAAAATTTAAGGATAACGAAGAAAAGAAAACCGGAGATAACGTTTCCGGGGAAGTATCAGTTTATCCTGAAGTCCAGCTTAGCTGGAGTGAGTCGAACTATTTAAAAAAAGACGAGGACGGAGATGGCTATATGGAACTCCACGGTAAGTTGATTTACGAGGGCCTTGGTGCAACCGCTAAAGAGGAGTATCTGCTAAAGTCAGAACTGGGTAATTTTAGACTGTTCAAGGACGACTGTGGAAAGCTACTAGTAAGAAAGTTCATCCCAGCCAGTTCTTCGAGACTGGGAAAGAAATAGGCCTTATAAATTAAAGCGTTCGCCAAAGTTATTCTCCGAAATTTAGCGTGAAAAGTAGACTACATATAGACTGGTCCGGTTAGGTCCCTTTAATGGGCTCTAATAACGACCCAGTTACTATTTTGGTCTCATAAAAGCTTTCACAACCAGCAGTCAAAACTTCTCAATGCAGATATAATTTAATCAAACACCCACAACTTGCCCTTCGTGGCCAATTGCCCCATAATTCAGGTCGGTCAAACCGTAAAATTTACAAATATTTTGGTTCCCCTGAAATTTTGTTGATTTTTAAGCTCAAAAACTTGACGAAAATGAATATTTATCGTAACTAATTTAAAAAGCCCGGTTCCGAAGAGTCGTGGTTCTAAAGCTAAATGGAGGTTTTTAGTCTATGTACCTTGGGGTCGATATAGGTTCGATCACCGACAAAGTGGTGTTGCTCGATGAAACCGAAAACCTTCTTGATAGCTTTTATCGAAGATCCCGGGGTGAGCCGATAAGTACCGTCATAGAAACTCTTGATGAGTTGTTTAAAGAATACAGCCCGAAAAAAGTAGATGCTCTTGGTACTACAGGATCGGGAGGATCACTTTTTGCCGATCTTCTCGGTGGGGACCATTTCAACGAACTAATTGCCCAGGCTGAAACGGTAAAACGACGCTATCCCGGTACGAAAACAGTGATAGAACTGGGCGGGCAGGACTCAAAACTACTGGTCCTGGGAGACTCGGAGGACCGAGCGGAAATTGTTGACTTTGCCCTCAACAGTCAATGCTCTGCCGGAACCGGCTCTTTTCTCGACCGTCAGGCAGAGCGGCTAGGGCTATCCATCCAGGAGTTCTCAAAGCTAGCTCTCGAATCAGACGACCCACCGCGGATAGCCGGACGATGCTCCGTATTTGCCAAATCCGATATTATACACCTCCAGCAAGTTGGGACTTCCAAAGCAGATATTGTGAACGGTTTATGTTACGCTGTAGCCCGAAACTTTATTGGCGACGTCGGAAGCGGAAAAGAAATACGTAGTCCGGTACTTTTCCAGGGTGGTGTCTCCCGAAACCAGGGGATGGTTCGTGCTTTTAAAGACGTATTAGAACTCGAGGACGGGGAATTGATAATTCCCCAGCACGAGGTTTTGATGAGTGCCATTGGATCCGCCCTACTGGCAAAGGATCGTAAAGATGGCTACGGGGTGAATTGGAAAAAGCACAAAAAAACGCTAAAAAAGAAAGCCCGGAGCAGGGAAAAAGTCGGGAGCCGACCGCCACTCAGTCATGTAGATTATGCCGAACGTGACGATGAAATTTTGGATACAGCTCGTGAATTAAAAAATAGCAAAGATATCTCAGGAAATGAAGATATTTACCTCGGAGTCGACGTCGGCTCGATAAGTACCAACCTGGTAGCAATTGACGAAGAAGAGAATCCTCTCGGTAAAGTGTACCTGAAGACAGCCGGGGAGCCGATAACGGCAGCCCAGCAAGGACTAAGTAAGCTAAAGAACCAACTAGAGGCTGATCCAGAAGTGGTAGGAGTGTGTGTCACCGGCTCGGGTCGGGAGATGATAGGGAGTTTACTCGGAGCGGATCTGACAAAAAACGAGATTACTTCTCAGGCAACTGCCGCGACCCGGATGGATCCCGAAGTCGATACGATATTTGAAATTGGAGGCCAGGATTCAAAATACATTAAGTTAAATCGAGGAACCGTAACTAATTTCTCCATGAATAAAGCCTGTGCAGCGGGAACTGGCTCCTTCCTCGAGGAGCAGGCACAGAGGCTGGATATAGATATTTCAGAATTTGGTGATATTGCCCTTGATTCCCCTTCACCTGTTGATCTTGGCGAAAGGTGTACCGTATTCATGGAATCCGACTTGATCCACTACCAGCAGCGGGGCGTCCCCAGACAGGAGTTAATTGCCGGGCTGGCCTACTCAATCGCCGTCAACTATCTTAATAGAGTCGTGGGAAAGAAAGAAGTTGGCGAAAAAGTCTACTTCCAGGGCGGTGTAGCCGGCAATAAAGCGGTAGCAGTAGCTTTTAACCAGCTTCTTGATGGTAAAGAGGTAATCGTTCCCAAAAACCATAGAGTCACAGGCGCTTACGGAGCTGCTATCCTTGCGAAGGAATATCAGTTGAACGATGAAGACAATCAAACCAATTTTTATGGGTTCGACTTCGGGGACCAGGACTACGATACCACGACTTTTACCTGTAATGACTGTTCCAATCGGTGCGAGATAAAACGGGTGCAGCTATCAGGCGAGCAACCACTATTCTACGGAAGTCGGTGCGGAAAATACGATTCCTCCGGAGGGAAAAACGAGAAAATAAAAAGTTCAGAAAGGGAGACAAGCGTCAATCCCCCCAACTTGTTTTCCTATAGAAATCGCCAGTTCTGGGGTGAGGACTTCCGGAGGTCGAAAAAATGGGGTGCCAGGTTCTACCCGTCTCTCTCAGATACTTCGGAGGGAAGTATCGGCCTTCCTAGAGTACTGCTGTTCTGGAGTAAGTTCCCTTTCTGGTCGACTTTTTTAAGAACTTTGGGCTATAACGTAGTGCTTTCGAAAGATACCGATAAGTCACTCATAAGAGAATCTTCCCAGAATGCTACATC
>CAZYPS010000082.1:6210-8242 GCA_964649445.1 uncultured Thermotogae bacterium
ATGAATTGAGAGACCTGGGTTCAAAGCTCGGGAAAACTAGATGGGAGGCAGACAGAGCTTATTCAGCGGCGCAAGAGGCAGAAGAACAAGCGAGGAGCAATTGCGTGGAGAAAGGAAAGACCGTCCTCCAGAAACTGGGTTCTTCTCGCCCCGGACTGGTTGTAATAAGCAGGTCCTACAACGGCTGTGATTCCGAATTGAATATGGAGTTACCCGATAAACTACGAGAATCGGGCGCGGTTCCGATTCCGATAGACTGCCTGCCGACTAAAAATATAAATACGGACAGGATCCATCCCGAAATGCAGTGGGGCTGGGGAAAACGAATATTAAGCGCCGCGCTATTTATTAAAGAACACCCAAACCTTTATGGATTATACCTCTCACATTTTCGCTGCGGTCCGGATTCGTTCATAATCCGTTACGTGAGAGAAATCCTGGAGGAAGAACCTTTCCTCCATCTTGAACTCGACGAACATAGCGCCGACGCCGGAATAGTCACCCGGTGCGAGGCATTTCTTGACTCTTTGAACCAACAGAAGCACCTGAATAAAACCCTGAGTGAATGAGATATTATATCTACAAAAAAGAAGTCTTTTTAAAATTAAATTTTGGTGATTCGCCGTGGGCAAACAAAACCTTGCCGATATCCACTCCGGGATAGATCGAAGCCTGGAAAAGAAAAAAACCATCTACATTCCTTACATGTCGGATCACTGCCATGCCCTGGTTGGAGCTTTCCAAAACCAGGGTTTGTCCGCCACCATGCTTCCGAAACCGGGCTCGGAGTGCCTCGACTACGGCCGACGTCATTCAGAAGGAGGCGAGTGCCTCCCTTTCGTCGTTACCACGGGTCAATTAATTAAATTGATTGAAGAGAACCCGGACTTTGAGCCCGACAAAGCCGCTTTTTTTATGCCGACGTCTTCCGGTCCCTGCAGATTCGGTCAGTACCATACTGCCCAGAAACTGATCCTTGACCACCTGGACAAGCCAGTGGAGATTATCTCCCTTAATGCCTACAACTCTTATACTGCTGAGGGGCTAGGGCTTAAATTTCGAAATCACGCCTGGCAGGGGATCGTCGCGGTAGACTTTCTCCAGAAATTGCTCTGGCACACGCGTCCGTACGAAAAGGAGCCAGGTGCCGCCGACAAAACTTACGAGGAGAGCCTTGAGGAGTTGAAAACAGGGATGGCGGAGAACGGAACTACCGGGCTAATAGAGGCTCTGAAAGGAACTGGTGAAAAGTTCGAGTCAATAGAAACCGGCCCGAGAGACAGACCGCTCATCGGAGTCGTGGGAGAAATTTACGTAAGAGCAAACGAACTCTGTAACTGTAACCTCGTCCAAATGATAGAGGATTTAGGCGGTGAAGTCCGTGTAGGTCCGATGGCGGAATGGCTCTATTACACAAACAGAAAGAAGAAACAGGACGGTTTCCGTAATCGCGAATTTCTCAAATTTATCAAGGGTTGGGCAAAAGACCTCGTTCAGCACTACGGTGAGAGAAAGGTCAAAAGCGAGTTCTCCGACTATCTCGACGAACACGATTTGACCGAACCTCCCGTAGACGAACTAGTCGACAATAGCAACCCTTATATTCCCGAGGATTACCGAGGAGAACCGGTCCTGGAAGTTGGTAAAGCAATTGATTACGCAAAGAAAGGAGCGGACGGAGTCATCACTGTTACCCCGTTCAGCTGTATGCCTGGATCGTTGATAATTTCGGTCTCCAACCTCGTTAAGAAAGATCACGAGAACATTCCCTGGCTAAATTTGACATTTGACGCACAACAGTCCACCAATATAAGAACTAGGCTTGAGCCATTTATTTACCAGGCGAGAAAATTTAAAGAAGACCGACCAGCTGACACCTGAACTCGAGCCTTTTTTGGTTGCTGAACCGGTTCATCACAATGATAAATTACTTAATTAATATTGCTTACCGCTGCATGATAAGGTAGCATTTTTGTATAAAAATCGCTTTGGAAACCGTTCGATAAAACCAGGGATCAATTTCCCCAGCGGG
>CAZYPS010000083.1:0-8173 GCA_964649445.1 uncultured Thermotogae bacterium
CCCCGCTGGGGAAATTGATCCCTGGTTTTGTCGAACGGTTTCCAAAGCTAGTTTTCACATAAAATGCTACACTATGGGGAACCCTCGGGAACGGAACTAACCAATTAACCGAGTTGCTGTTAATAGAAGTCCAGTAGTCGAACCAAACTCGACAATGATAATCCCGGTACGGGATTAGCTGGTCAAGTGGACAATAGAAGGAATTCCGTTAAAATAAAGTGATGGTCTTTTCGAAGAAAGGTGTAGTTTTCGTCCGGAAAGTTAAACGGGAGGTAAAAATGAAGTTCGGTAGTAACGAGAACGACGAAAAGAATGGTATTTTGTCCGATAGAATGGACAGAAGAAGCTTTCTTCGCGGGCTCTCCGGGGCTTCGCTCACATGGTTTCTTGGAGCAAAAATGGCAGAAGCCGGAGGGGACAACGAGGAATCCAGGAATCAGGAACATGAAACCCGGGTAGCCGTAGTAAAGACCGAGGATCGAAAGGAAGGGATACAAAAAGCCGTTTCACTTCTCAATCTGGACGGTAAATTCGAGGACTCCGAAGTACTTATCAAACCGAACTTTAACACCGCCGATCCGTTTCCGGCCTCGACTCACAACGACACGTTAGTCAAAATAGTTGAAGAACTCCGAAACCAAGAAGCAAACTCGATAACGCTGGGAGAAAGAAGCGGACCTCCACCAACGGACCAGGTGCTTTCCGATAAGGGAATTTACGAACTGGCCGAGAACCTGGACATCGATCTTGTAAATTTTGACGAGCTTCCGGAAGAAGCCCTTCCCGTGCAAAATCCACCGAAGAGCCACTGGAGCGACGGATTCCGAGTGGCCAGACCAATTCTGGAGGCCGACAGGGTAGTCTCCACCCCATGTTTGAAAACCCATCAATTCGGCGGCGAATTCACTATGTCGCTTAAGCTGTCGGTCGGGATAGTCCCGAGGCGAGGATACAACTATATGGGCGAACTGCATTCCTCTTCCAATATGAGAAAAATGATCGCCGAAATAAATCAGGTCTACTCCCCCGGTCTAATACTTATGGACGCAATGAAAGTCTTCACCGACGGCGGTCCGTCCTATGGCGACCGTGAAAGTCCAAACTTAGTCGTGGCGGGAACCGACCGGATTGCTATAGATGCAGTTGGTATAGCTATCTTGAAAACGTTAGGTTCAAACGAAGAAATAATGGGAACCGATGCCTTTCAGCAGGAACAAATTAAGCGAGCCATTGAACTCGGACTTGGCGTCGATGGTCCTGATAAAATTAACCTGATTGGGAACGAAAAAACTCAGTCAGTAATAAGTGAAATCCGAACACACCTTACCTGAAATCTTTTTCACCTGTCATGGCATTCTGTCACTATAATTGTCAGCCGTAAAAGTTCTCCCAATTAAATAATATAACCCTGGCCCGAGCGGGGATTTTAAAAAAATATTTTGAAACAAGTCTCGTAACCCCACCATCAACAACTCACCAACCCCGACCGGGGGTTGAAAGAGCGTTCATGATTTTTATAATAAAATTGAAGTTAGCAGAGTGAGGGTCATTCTGCTAAATAAAGCACAATCACTAAAAGGAGGTGGAATACATGGCTCTTCCTTCCGACAGAAGAAGCAGAAGAAACCGTACCCCATCTCCGTTCAGCACTGGTGGCTTCCTCGATGACCTCTTCCAGGACCTGGAGGATACCTTCTTCAGGGGAAGTACCGGACTAACCGGGCTGGGCAACACCGATATATACGAAAAGGCCGGTAAACTCCACTACGAACTGGAACTTCCTGGCCTGACCAAGGATCAGATAAACATCCAGGCAAAGGACGACCAGTTGGTAATCACCGGGGAGATAAAGCAAAAAGAAGAAGAGGACGAAGTCGACTACCTGAGTCGAGGTCGCCGTTACGGTAGGTTCCGCAGAACGTTGCCCCTGCCGGAAGAGGTCGAAGACCCCGAAAAGCTTTCCGCCAAGTTTGAACACGGAGTCCTCGAGATAACTGCCGAACTTTCCGAGTCCATCGGCGAAGAGGAAGCCATAGACGTGAAAATCGAATAGCCAAAATCGACAGACCAAGGGGCCGGACCTTCCGGCCCCTTTGAGTTATCCTTAATCCTCTGTCTTGCTCTTTTTGGACCTAAAATCTTCATCGCCTCGACCGCAGCTAGTACCGACCGGAATTCGGTTCTACTTATCCATCCCAATATCCCAGTAACCAACAGATAGGGTAGACATCCGGCGAGCCTGCCGCATGGAGGTGATACCAATAATGAGCAGTGCGGAAGGCAAATACATAGTCGTCTCCAACGCCGAGCCCTACAAACACGAAAAAGGGAAAGATGGCGTAACCGTCTGTAAAGAAGTAGAAGGCGGGCTTACCACAGCCATGAATCCTCAAATGAGGCAGACCGGCGGAGTCTGGATTGCCTACGGCAGAGGTGAGAAGGACTTCTCGGTAACCGACTCCGATGGCGAGGTAAAGGTCCCCGACTACCCTTCGGTTCCCAAAGAGGACAAATATACACTAAAGAGGCTCGACTTTCCGGACTCCCAGTACAGAAGCTTCTACAGGGGATATGCCAACCGGATACTGTGGCCGATCTTCCACTCGTTTCCGACCAAAGCCGACCTTCAAAAGGAGTATACCTACTGGAAGGAAGGCTACCTTCCTACCAACAAGGAATACGCAAAAGCGGTGATAGAAATTTACGAACCCGGCGACACTATATGGGTCCACGACTACCACCTGGCCCTGGTACCCAAGCTGGTAAGAAACCAGCTGCCGGAGGCAAAAATCGGACTGTTCTGGCACATACCCTGGCCGCCCTGGGAGAATTTCGGCAAGATACCCCACCGGGAGGAGATAGTTAAAGGATTAGCCGCGGCGGACCTCATAGGTCTCCACCTGGACAAGTACGCCCGGAACCTGCTCAACTGTGCGGATCAGGTCGGGGCAGACGTCGAAGTCGGGTCAAACAGGTTTCAATTGGACGGAGAAGATACTCAAATTGGTGCCTATCCGCTCGGGGTCGACTACGAGTTCTTCAACGGTACGAATACCGTAAACGAGGAAGCCGACATCAGAGCCAAGTATAACTGTAGCAACCTAATTTTGGGGGTGGACCGGCAGGATTACACAAAAGGCATCCCGGAACGTATTCGAGCCTTCAAGGAGTTCCTCGAAAACTATCCTTCCTTTCGAGAGGAGGTCACTCTCATCCAGCGGACGCCCACAAGCAGAACTGGAATAGAAGAATACAGGATGGAAAAAAGCACCATAAACGACCAGGTCTCCGAGTACAACGGGAAGTACGGAACCCATAACTGGACACCGATCCATCTTTTCTGGAAGGGAGTACCCCAGCGAGATTTGATTGCCGAGTATCGGGCAGCAGACATCGGACTGGTTACCCCCGGCTTGGACGGAATGAATCTGGTTGCCAAGGAATTTATCGCCGCAAACGAGGAACCAAAGGTCCTAATCCTTTCGGAGTTTGCCGGCTCCAGCCAGCAGCTAGAAGAAGCCCTGCTTGTTAACCCTTACGATCCTGTCCAGGTAGCCGATGCAATAAAGGAAGCCCTGCTGATGCCGGACGATGAGAAAGAACGCAGGTGGCGTCAGCTCAGGCAGAAAGTAAGCACCGAAGACCTTCCCAGCTGGGCAGAAAGCTTCCTGGAAGACCTGGAGAATGCCCGTCAGCTCCACTCGATGACTAAGTTTAGCTTTCCCGAGAGCGAGCCTGAAAAAGGGAGGTCGTGATGAGTGAGGAAAGCCTTAAAAATATACTTGAGTAGATCGCACTGGAACTGAGATGAGAAAAGGTTTGAACAGGATTGTTAGCCAGAATCACGGGGATTGATCCTAGTCGCACCAAGAGAAAAAGCAAAAGAGATAATTAACTCCTGACTGGAACTGGACGAGCCTTTTTCACCCCAACGGTTAGCGGAGATGTCTAAAAAGGACAGAGCTATAGTTATCGGTCCGGACAAAGAACTGTTCCTTTACGCAAATGCGCACCTGGTTCCCAGTCCAACCATGTCCACACGGGAGACGGGAACCAGGCACCGAACTGCGGAAAGAGTGGCAAAACAGCTTGGAGTATTCGTCATTACGGTATCCAAGAGCGCGACGAGATAAATATTTATCACCCGGATGGGCGTTACAAACTGGAAGATCCAGTCTCACTTATGACCGAAGTCAACCAGACTATGTTAATCCTGGATCAGTACAGAGAGTACCTGAATAGGGCTCTGGAGGAACTGACGACAGCCGAATTTGCCGGTAGGGTTCAACCACGACACCTGAAAGAAGTCCTGGTGAAAGTGGCTCAGTTGTTCGACGTCAGGGAGGACATATCGGAAATGGTTACCGAGCTCGGAGAGAAAAAGAAGGTCCTCGACAAAAGAATAGGTAACCTTGTAGAAGGAGTGAAAAGGAATTTGAAAACTTGGTAGAGGATTTTAAAGGAGATCCGGAGAAGTCAATCGAACAAATCGAGGAGGAGGTTCTCTAATTATCCCAAGTCGAGTCCCCATTACCAAACGGGGCTCTAAAGATCCTCGGTTATTCCTGACAAAACTCAAAGTTCTTGGAGCCACAGAAGCTGGACCCGGGAATTACATCCCGGGTCGAAGGAACCTCTTCAGAAATTTGAACCTATCGAGCGGCAGATCCCAGAGTTCTGACTGGTTAATAGCCCTTAGAAGACACTTAGTCCCTACTTTCTTGGCACCCGAAAGGGCAATTCGACTCCAAAGCTTACAGGATAAACCGAGAAAACCCAGCAGTAATACCGAACCTGCTATAAGGACGAGAACCAACAGAGATAGGCAAACTCCCCTCCTCATTTCTCCCACCTCCCGCAGATAAGTCCAAGGATTTTGATTTGGGGAACCGTCTTAACCCCGTCTCCTCAGGTGAAGTTTGAAGGTGCCTCCATCACCGGTGGATGTTATAGAGAATGAGAGTTAGAAAGACATTTGCTTTTTTCGGTCGTTAGAGGTATTGAGTAAAAAAGGCAGACTCCCCTCACTTCAAAGTTTAATCAATATATCCGTGGTGCTCAATTCCGCCGGCTCAAATCAAGCGAGAGGCCTCACGACTCTCCTGGCCTGCTCAAAGAGGTTTCTAGTTTCTCCATTAGACATTTGGACATTTGCCGTTCTCGTCAAAACCTCCAACGACCGACTCACTTTAATTCTTTAGCCACAGCTTTAGATTCATGATCTAGAAGTATGTCTGACGTTTTTTCCGAACATCGGCCAGGGGGAATCGGCCAACTGAGACCCATCCGTATTTATTGCGTATAAGTAGTGATCACCGGAACCTACGTACAAAGCGCCGTCACAACTTAAAGTGGGAGAGGAATCAACCCAATCTCCGGTTTCGTACTTCCAGTTAAGTGTTCCATCAGGGCACAGCGAGTAAATATAACCGTCGTAGGAACCTACGTAGATATTACCTTGATTATCGACGGCAGGGGATGAATCCACGTAATCCCACCAACCACCACCAGTTTCGTAGCGCCAATTCAAGCTACCGTGCTGGTCAATCGCGTATAAGTTGTCATCCTCGGACCCCACATAAACCGTTCCGTCTTTACCAATAACGGGAGAAGAATAAACTTCTCCACTCGTCTCGAATTTCCAGTTTAGCGTACCGTCCGGGGCAATTGAATAAAGGAAACCGTCCTTTGAACCTACGTAAATATTTCCAGCTTCCCCAATAGCGGGAGAGGAACTTACCCACCACCCCGTCCTTAACCTCCATTTCAAATTTCCCTCAGGCTCCAGTGCGTAGACGTGATCATCGTACGATCCAAGGTAGACGGTTCCATCATCGGCAACAGCCGGGGAGGATCGAACTACGAATCCTGTTTCATAGCTCCATTTGAGCGTCCCATCAGGATTGACCGCGTAGAGTTGATTGTCCTCGCAACCGACGTATATTGTCCCGTTCTTAGCAATTGCTGGAGAAGACCGGACCAAAAAACCTGTTTCAAAGCGCCACCGGAGCGACCCATCGGGATTGATCGCGTACAAATGGTGATCTCCTGATCCGATGTATATCGTACCATCCTCCGAGATGGCTGGCGAGGAGCGAATCAAATAATCAGTCTCGTATTTCCACTTCAGGGAACCGTCGGGATTTACAGAGTAGAGGTTTTCATCGTAAGATCCAACGTAAACGGTTCCGTCTTTCCCAATTGCAGGCGACGAATATACACGACCTCCTGTGCCGAAGCGCCAGCGCAGAGTACCAGCGCGGTTACTTTTTGTTTTCGAATTCACCGTGACCAGATCCAGTGATAATTAAATTATTTCTGGAAATCTCTTAACCTACTTTTGAGATATATTATTTTTGTGATCTTACCTTTTAATGGCACGCTTTTCTTTATAGAAAGTGTTGGGTAAATAAACAAGGGAGATAAAGTTCATCATTGATTGAGCAAATGTTTTTAATTCTTTTTACTTCTTTGAATTCGAATTAATTTATTAATTTAGAAACTTCAGGTAAACTTTTCTGACTTCCTCACAAAAACTATTCCGGGTGAAAATTATGAGCAATATAAATAAGTTAGTAAATCAAAAAGAAAGGACCATAGGTACTTTTCTTTGTTCTAGATCCCAGGCAGCTTTAGAGGTTCTGGCGGAAACCGGGTTCGACTTCGTCGTAATTGATACAGAACATTTTATGATAAATCCCGAAACCATTGAGCGTCTGGTTACGGCGGCTGAAGCAGCAGACATCGATCCTTTTGTCAGAATCCAGGAAAACGTGGATTTGATCCAGCGAGTTTTGGACTGCGGGGCCAAGGGTATTATTGCACCAATGATCAATACGGCAGATTATGCCCGAGAGGTCGTGAACACGGCCAAATTCCCTCCATTGGGCGAGCGAGGGGTGGGAAACCCTCGTTCGACGAAATATGGAGTGGGTGGGGCAAATCACATGGACAAGTGTTATGACCACCAGAACAAAAACCAGGCGGTAATATTTCAGATTGAAACCGAGGAAGCGCTTAATAACCTCCCGGATATAGCCAGAATTGAAGGTGTTGACTCCTTATTTATCGGACCATGGGACCTATCCCACTCGTTGGACCAACCTGGCAAGTCCGAGAGGTCCGATCCAGTTGAAGATAAAATCGATGAAGTTCTGAGGCGTTGTAAGAAAATGAAAGTCCCAGCCGGGATATTTGCCTGGGGCAGTGACGAGGCAACCGAAAGAATCGAGCAGGGATTTGATTACGTTATCTGCGGTGGTGACGTTATCTTTCTGGCTAATAGTGCCGAAGAAGAATTGACGAAAATAAGAGATTGAGGCGATAAGATGGATACAGGATTGGAGGACAAAATTGTCGTTATAACCGGAGCATCAGGTGGAATCGGAGGAACTACGGCACGGGAATTCGCCAAAGAAGGCGCTAATCTGGCTCTCCACGGGCACTCTCACATGAAACGTGTTCATGAATTATCGCAGGAACTCCCGGTAGATTGTACAACTCACAAAGCCGACCTGACGAACCCGGAGGAAACGAAAAAGATGTTCAATAAAATAAAAAACAACCTCGGGACGCCCGAGGTGCTGGTAGCCAATGCCGGAATCTGGCCCCAGGAAGAAGAACCAATCCAGGATATGTCTCTTGACCGATGGCAAAGTACCATAACTACCGATCAAACTTCCGTATTCCTCTGCTGCAGAGAATTCTTCCGAATTCTTCAAAACTCTGATCTCGCGAGAGCCTCGTTGGTCATGGTAGGCTCTACTGCCGCTGTCTTCGGAGAAGAGAACCACGCCGATTACTCCGCAGCTAAAGCAGCGATCACTTATGGACTTACCAGATCCTTAAAAAACGAGATAGTCCGAATAGCACCTGAAGGAAGAGTAAATGCAGTCTGTCCCGGGTGGACAAAAACTGATATGGCAAAACCGGAAATCAACGATCCAGATTCGGTGAAAAAAACCTTTCAGACCAGATCACTCCAGTCCATCGGAAGGCCGGAAGATATGGCAAGGAGTATTGTTTTTCTCTCTTCTCACAGGCTTGCGGGTCACATAACGGGTCAGATCCTGACAGTGGCAGGAGGCATGGAGGGACGGCTACTCCATGGCCAGCAAGACATTGACGTCTCGCTAGATTAGCACCATTTTGCGGAAGTTTAAGATAGGGGGAT
>CAZYPS010000084.1:0-8042 GCA_964649445.1 uncultured Thermotogae bacterium
GGATATTGAGACGTATATCTCCGAGAGAATATTGCATTTATCGCTTCAGCCAGCTCTCGTAGTTTTGGCTTTTGCATTATTTCTCCTCCTCGTACTTATCGACGACGCTACCTTCCCAGAGCGGAATACCGGATTTGTGGGCACCCCGGGAGAGCGCATGCGCAGCCGTGGGGGCGGTGATTGCAATGAAAACTATTGCGGCAAGTGCCTTCATTCCGGTCGGGCTAACCCCAGTACTGATCAGAACCCCCAGCATGATCGAGCAGGTTCCGAGAGTAACACATTTAGTAGCCCCCTGAAGCCTGTTATAAACGTCGGGAAGCCTTATCAGCCCGATACAGCCGAAGAGATTAAATAATGCCCCTATTATAATTATCGCTTGTCCTGCTATTTCACTCATCGAATTTCTTACCCTCCAGGTATTTTGCAAGAGCTGTAGTACCGATAAAAGAGAGCAAACCCCAGGCAAGTGCTATGTTCAGGTAGAATGCCCTATCGGTAATAACCGCGAAAAGAGCACAGAAACCAACGACGAGAATTCCGAGGATATCTATGGCTACCATTCTATCCGCGGGAGTCGGGCCCGATCCTATACGGAACAAGCAGAGAAACGCCGACAAAGTTAAGAGACTTAGGGCAAATTCAATCATTCGAACATCCTCCTAAGTAACCATTCGAACCTTCCAACGACTTCGCGAGTCGCCTCCTCCACCTCCGTCGAACTGATGTTTATCCAGTGGACGTAAAGATAACCTTCGTCGGATAGGTCTACTGTCATGGTACCCGGAGTTAAAGTTATCGAATTTGCCAGAGCAGTCTTTGCGGATTCGCTTTTTAACTTGGTTTTTACCTTAACAATTCCCGGATTGATCGGGACGTCTGGATGTAATACTCTAAAAGCTACGTCTAGATTGGCGACCATAACCCACCAGGCCAGAGCGAAAACGTAACAGGCCGCCCAGAAGTACCTCACGGGATTTAACGCTTTTATCGGATGTCGAGTGGCTACCCCGCCAAGAATTGTTCCGGAGATCAATGAGATGATGGACCCGGCAATTATGGTTGTCCAGTCGACCGGCGCAAATGGCCAGGTAAACAAGAGCCAGACCGCCAGCGTAACTGCGAATACGAAGACGATTTTCGATATCTTCGGTTTTTTTGTCGCTTCTTCCACGGTAATCACCTTGTTATAACCCGAGTACCAGTTGTGTGTATTCGGATCCTTCCTGTAAAGCAAGTGCAGCAGGCTTTAACACGATTCCCCTTATTTCCGGGAGGTAAAGCAAGCCCAGGCCGATACAGCAGATGGCCAGAATCAGTAAAGGGACGTATATTCCCGGTGAAATTTTCCCCTTATCGGCTATTTCCCCGACAACTTCTCCCAGGAAGAGTTCTCTCTGGACTTTCAGGTAATAGGCCAGCGTTATGGCACTGGTAAAGAGAACTATTCCGGCTATAGGATAGAGTCCACCCCAGATTGCCGCTATTACGATTACGAGTTTACTCCAGAATCCGTTGAACGGAGGGACGCCAGAAATAGAAAGCGTTCCGATGGTCCCGGTAGCGCCTGAAACCGGACTTATTCTGGTTAATCCACCGATTTTCGAAAGGTCCCGGGTTCCAAAAATTCTCTCCACTCCTCCGCTAAACAGAAATAGGAGTGACTTATAAGTTGCGTGGTTAACGAGATGGAAGAGGCCACCGATGAGAGCAAGAGTAGCTACCGCCGGTTTACCCTGAGAGATAAAGATTCCCCCCATACCTAAGCCCAGGGTAATGTAACCCATTTGAGAAATACTTGAGTACGCCAGCAACCTTTTTAAATCCTTCTGGCCTAAAGCGATCATTCCTCCGATAAACATCGATCCCGCGCCGATCCAGGTCATTAATTGAGGCGTCAGATTCGGCAAATTCAATCCGTTAAACAGGATCCTGGAAAGAGCGTAAACACCGAGTACCTTTATAAGTACCCCGGATAGCATGGCGGAAATTGGCGTGGGTGCTGACGAATGGGCGTCCGGCAGCCAGGAGTGAAAAGGTATGAAGGCCGCCTTGAGGCCAAATCCGACGATAAACAACGCGGTACTGAGCAGGATGAAGGATTGATCGGACACTTCGCTAACCCTGACGGATATGTCGGCAATGTTAAGTGAACCGACGGAGCCGTAAAGCAGGGCTATGCCCAGCAGTATGAATACCGATCCCACCGCTCCCATAATCAGATATTTGAACGAAGCCTCAAGTTCTTCCGCTCCCCTGTTGAACCCGACCAGGGCGTAGGAACTTATCGCGGCCACTTCCAGGTATACGTACATGTTAAATACGTCACCCGTTAGCGCCACTCCGTACATCCCCGCGAGCATCAGAGAGAAAAGTCCGTAGAACTTGCCTAAATTCTCGTACTTGCTCATGTAGGTCATGGCGAACAGTGCCGTCACGAAAGCTATACCGCTTATAACGACCAGAACCAGGGAACTCAAACCGTCCAGTACGTAGTTAATTCCTATCGGTGGCGGCCAGCCCCCCAAACGGTATATGCTTTTCTCACCGAATTTTACGAGAGACAAAGCCAGTAACAATCCAGTCTCCAGGAGGACGGTGACGGCGAAGAGCCTCGTCCTTTCCCGGAATTCCTCGATTAACGGTAACAGGAAGCCAACTCCAAGTGGTATTGCGACAAACAGCGGGAGCATACTTTATTACCCCCTTAATTTCCGAATTTCCGTGATATCGAAGGTGCCGTAGTGCTGATATAGCCTTACGGCGAGGGCGACCATTAACGCCACCACTCCCAGACTAATAACGATCGAGGTGATGACAAGTGCCTGTGGTAGAGGATCCATCGCGGAATTAACAAACTCCGTGACAGAGGTACCTTTTTCGAGGATCGGAGCTTTCCCGGAAATCCTGTAACCAATTAGTATCAAAAAAGCGTTCACGGCATGTTCCATTATGATGATCCCCATGATGATCTTAATTAGGTTCCGTTTATTTATTACGCTGTACAACCCGACTGCGAAAAGTATGAATGCCAGTAAATACGTAAGCATCTTCACTCCTCCTCGATCGCTCTAAACAGGGCAAGGTAAGCAAATACGACAAATAACGAGCCGCCTACCTTGAAACCGATAGCGACGTTTATTATCGGCATATTGCCCCCACTCAGTAGCTCAAACGCTTCCCCGGGAAAACCGGATTGGATGAAGTTATTGAGAAATCCTCCCCCGAACACGTAACCCAGCAAACCCATGCATAGAAAAGACAGGGAAGCCAGGCTGTCCGTAACAGAAGCGGATTTAAGGTTAAATACGCCGTCGACCTTTTCCTTTCCATAGGCCAGGGTGAGTAGCACGAAGCACCCGGCAATGATTACACCACCGGGGAAACCTCCGCCTGGAGTGAGATGCCCCGTAAGGGCGATGTAGATACCAAATGCCAGTATGAACGGAGACACCCAGCGGGTAACCGTCTTAACGATTGGGCTCATTCCGCTCATTGTTCGCCTCCTTCGCTGAAGAAAACATCTTTATTAAGCAGGGTTATTGCCCCCAGCACCGCAGTAAATAACACGGTTGCCTCGCCGAGAGTGTCGTAGGCCCGGAAGTCCAGGAGTATATCGTTAACTACGTTTGCCCCGCCGGCTTTCTCCAGACCGAACTCAAGGTAAAACTGGCTCGGAGTCTCGGAAAATACGTCGATAGCGGACTTTCCGAATTCCGGAAAGGCGCTCAGGTAATTTGCAAAAAAGGCGGACCCTAGACCGAATAGTATTAGACTTCCTATCAGTAAAGGTTTGCTTTCGTTTCCCCTTATCTCAGTCACTCCTTTGCCGATTGTAGCCCTTATAAGAATTACCAGAGTAATTATTTCTACAACTACCTGTGTGATCGCGATATCAGGGGCCCCGAGCCACAGAAACGCGATACTCAAGCCGAAGCCCACTGCTCCCAGTGAAATGATGGAGGAAAGAGCGGAGGGGGCCTCGACCGCTATCAAAGCGGCAATTATAGTAAAGACCAAAAAAATCTGGATAAGTACCATCCTAAACCAACCCCATTATTGTGTGGTCAAAAGCCATAATATCACTATCAAACCGGAAAATACCCAGACCAGGTATCGCGATAGCAGACCGTTGTGGGCCCACCTAAACGACCTGGTTAAAGCTTTACCAACCCAGCTAACGGCCACGTAAGGATCGATAAAATTACGCTGCTCGGCTACAAAGAGCCAGTTCACCAGTTTGGAGCTCTTGATGCTATTATAAATTTCCGAGGGGTATACCTTGAAATCGAGTTTATCGACGTAGGGAAAGTACATGTCCATATCTATCGTTTCTTCGTTCTCTCCACCCATGAAAGCCGGTTTCCTCTTTGAGCGCTTCTTCAAATCAACCAGGGCGTATAACGCTGCTCCTACTATGATCGCCCCGAGGAGGAAAGCCGCCGCCATATAGGCAACCCAGGTTCCTTCAAAGACCGGAATCCGCCCGATAATAGGGCGAACTGAATCCAGTAAAGGTCGAGGATGTATTCCCAGCCCGAGACATAGTATGGCTGGTACTCCAACGGCTATTCTCATGCCCCAGCCGGGCAATCTATCTATCTCGGCCTTCATTTCTCCGAGGAATGCAGAATAGATAAACTTCGTTATATAAATTACGGAAAGCGTGCTACCGAACAGGGCAGCTACCAGAAGGAAAGGAGCAAAGCCTCGCTCGAAGTCGATAGAAGCCTGGTATAATATCCATTTGGAATAGAACCCGTTCAACGGAGGTACGCCGGCCAACGAAAGTGCTCCGACAATAACTGAACCGAATACCACGGGCATTTCCTTGCCCAGACCACCCAGGTCGTCAAGTTTTCTGGTTCCAGTTACGTAAACGACAATACCGGCACCCAGGAACAGCAAACCTTTGAAGAGGGCGTGGTTTACGAGGTGAATTATTCCCCCGGCCAGTCCGAGTCCGGTTCCTATACCCACCCCCAACATAATATATCCTACCTGGGAGATGCTCGAATATGCGATTAGCCGCTTAATATCATTTTGAACGATTGCCAGAAATCCGCCAATTACGATGGTGAAGGCTCCAATCACGGCTAGGGCGCTTCCCCACGAAGGAGAAACCGAGAACAGTTCCCAGAACACTTTGATAATCCAGAATAACCCGACTTTGATCATGATTCCCGAAAGCAGAGCGGAAATCGGCGATGGTGCTTCCGGGTGGGCATCGGGAAGCCAGGAATGAATGGGAAAGAAAGCCGCTTTTACACCAAATCCTATCAAAAATAGGGATAGGATGGAAATACTAAACTCCGGTTCCAGCGCCGTCATTGCCTTAAGTTCCGCCAGTTGAGTTGTTCCCGAAGTTACCCAGAGGAGGACTATACCAGCCAGAATGGCAAGCGCGCCTCCCTCGCTCATAAGGAAGTATTTGTTGCCGGCCTTTATCGAGTCCGGAGAATACTCGAAGGTAATCAGGAAGTAGGCCGCCAGCGTCATCAATTCCCAGAAAACGAACATCGTGAAGAGTTCTCCGGCTATTACGGCCCCGATCATTCCTCCCATGAATCCCAGAAGCAGGCTGAAATACTTATTTGCGTTCAGGTTCCCCTCGTATCGCTCAAGGTAGTTCGGGGAAAATATAGAAGCGAGAAAACATAACAGAGAAATCAGGGATACCATAAGGAGCGAGAACGGACCAAGTCCGAAGCTAATAACCACTTCCCCTACTTCTCTGGTGAAAAATTCCAGATTTCCCGATTGGACGTAGGGAAAAAGTGCCAGAGAGAATCCGAAGATTCCCAGGGTAATAATTCCGGAGAAGTAATTTCTTAATTTTTTACTGACTTTCCCTAATAACCAAACTACCGGACTGGCTCCCAGAGGTATTACCAGCAACGCCAATCCGTAGATACCAGGATCACTCATCTAGGACCTCCTCCAGTGGGCTCTTTTCAACTCCTAACTCCTCCTTGAGGTCGGCGGTCTTTTTTTCGCTCAGCTCCAGCAAGTCCACGTCTTCCCGATCCTTGAGACTTATAGCTCGTTCCGTACAGCTGTAACAGGGATCGACGGAAGCGAGAATTATCGTCGCGTCCGCAACGGTTTCTCCTATACAGGTTGATTTATAAGTCGGAAAGTTCATGAAAGTAGGGGCTCGAATTTTGTGCCGGACGGGTCTGTTCGATCCGTCGCTCTGGACGTAGTGAAAACATTCGCCCCGGGGGGCTTCGTAATTTCCAATTCCTTCGCCGGCTGGCACGTTTTCGGGCTCTGAATCTATAGAACCCTCGTCCGGCATCTCGTCAATAATTTGCTCCGTCATCTTTATGGATTCCAGGGTCTCAAGCAGCCTGACCTCCACTCTGGCGAGAGTGTCTCCGGCTTCTCTAGTTATTACCTGCCAGTCGAGCTCCTCGTATACCCCGTAGGGAAAATCCGCCCTGACGTCCGCGGGAATTCCAGATGCTCTGGAAGTTGGACCCAGTGCTCCGAAAGCCCTGGCGTCCTCCTCGGGAAGGATACCTACCCCCTCAAGCCTGGCTTTTAATACGGGGTCGTCCAGAATGGCGTTATAGAGCATCTCCGACTTTTCCTTTAGAGTCTGGAGAGTTGGTCTGGCTCCTTCCAAATCCTCTTTCTTGATCTCCCTCTGCACCCCTCCTGGTTTCATCATGGCGTAGGCATTTCTATTTCCGGTAAGGAGTTCCAGCAGGTCAAGGACGTCTTCCCGATATTTCCAGGCCCACATGAATACCGTGTCGTAACCAATGAAGTGACCAGCTAGACCGGCCCAGAGAAGATGGGAGTGTATTCTCTCCAGCTCACCTATTAGCGTTCTTATATATTTTGCTCTCTCCGGAACCTCGATATCTCCACAGTCCTCGACGGCAAGACAATAGGCGTACGGGTGCGAGTGTGAGCAAATCCCACAAACTCGCTCTACGAGGAACGGAACCTGGTTAAAAGTTTTCTTTTCGGAAAGTTTCTCTATACCTCTGTGGTTGTAGCCTATCTGAACGTCCACGTCGATAACCTCTTCCTCCTCGACCGTGAGGAGGTAGTGTTCGGGTTCCTCCTGTAATGGATGGTACGGTCCAATGGGTATCGTGGTTGCCATTTTAGGTCTCCTCCAGGTTTTCTACGTCAAAATCCTTTCTGTAAGGAAAATCCCCGTCGTCGAGTGCTTCCGCCTTAAGTAACCGTTTTTTGGCGGGATGATTCCGGAACTCGATTCCGAACATCTCCATAATTTCCCGTTCTATCCACTCCGCACCCGGAATCAGGTTCGTGATGCTTTCAGTGGAGGGGTTTTCGTCTTTCTCTACGGGTAACTTTACCGTAGTCATAAATCCTTCCCCGTCAAGGGCGAAGTGGTATAAAAGCCTGAACTGGTCTTCCTCGTCCACGCAGGATATTGTTGCGAGTCGACCGTCGTGTTCCTCGAAGATTGCCTCTACAAGGTTTTCGAAAATTTCGGGCTCGGGATTCAGGTAGAGCCTATCTGAGCTTTGCTCTCCTTTACCGAGTTTCCAGCCAAACCTTCCCGATAACTCTTCTTTGAAGGTCGAAGGATTCATAGTTTCACTTCCTTAAGTTCGTCGAGTCCGGTGACCAGTCCGTCAATTATCGCTTCGGGTCGGGGAGGGCACCCGGGTATGTTAAGAACCATAATATCTTCGTTAGCGGCCTCGGTGACTTTTCTTACCGGTCCTACACAGTTATAGGCATCGTGGAACATTCCTTTTGAGCAGGCACACGTCCCGACCGCGGCAACAATAAAAGGCTTTGCGGCGGCTTCCAGGACCCGTTCGAATCTCGGCTTGGATTTTCGAGTCATCGGTCCCGTAACCATCAAAACGTCCGCGTGTCTTGGCGAGCCAACCAGCTTGCCGCCAAATCTTTCTACGTCGAATTTGGGAGTTAAGCAATCAACTATTTCTATGTCACAGTTATTACAGGAACCCGTATTAACGTGATATAACCAGGGAGATTTGCTTATCCCCCAACTTTTCCAGTTCATTATTATTAAATTCCTCCCG
>CAZYPS010000085.1:0-8026 GCA_964649445.1 uncultured Thermotogae bacterium
CCCAGATAAGCGGGAACTAACACGGTGTCGCCTTTGGCTACGGGTTCTTTTCCACCTGAATAGTCTATGGTTCCTTTTCCCTCTATCGCTGTATATAAATAGAATTTATCTCGGTCGGAGGAGGTACGGTACTCTTCTTTAAGGTTCAATAATTCGAGGGCAAATTTCTCGCTTGCATAAAGATAATCCCTTTCGTTCCGACCCAGGTTGACTGAAACTGGCGTTATCTTGGCTTTATCCCGAGGTACCTGTTCGACGATCATCTGGTCGATAAAGATATCGGCCGCATCCGAACCCGTGTAAAGTTCGTATTCCTTATTGTTAATGCTTTTTTTCACTCTTCCGGGTTCAAAAGTTACATCGGCGTTTTGCTGCAATTCGAGAACTATGATCCCGTCGCCAATCGCGTGTATCCATCGGTGGGGAATTGGAATAGTATCTCCCGGTTCAACAGGCACTTCCTGGGTAAGTTCTAGCCCTTTACCGGCACGAATTGCTTCTGCCATCTCTTCCTCGGTCACTCCATTTTTGACTCCCCAGTGGATACTGGAATCTTCTTTAGTTTCGAGCACATGGTATACCTCTGCCTTACCATTATGATCCAGATAATTTGCGCGTGCGTATTCGTCGTCGGGGTGGATCTGTACGGCCAGTGTTTCGCGTGCGTCCAGAAGTTTTAGAAGGAGCGGGAAGAACATATTGAATTTATTAAAGACTTCGTCCCCGAGGAGCTTCTCTCTTAGTTCCCATATCAGCCCGCGGAGGTTTTTGTTTCTCCAGTCGCCGTTTTTCACTATGCTGATATCCTTGTCATGGTCAGAAACTTCCCAGGTCTCCGCTATTTTTTTGTCTTCTGGAAGGTCTTTGTTGTACCTATTCGGGATCTTTCTACCCCCCACTCCGTAACTTCTAATTATTTCGTGGAATTTCAGCGGATACAAATCATTTCCATTCATGGATCCAATCGACCTCCTTTGAGTCCGAACTCGTAAAGATAGGTAAAACCGGATTTCGACATAACTCAATTCGTAACTGACACCGAAGCGTAAAGCCAAAGCAAACCGACATAACTTCTATTTTTATTGCTCCAAGATAATGAACCTGGGACCGAGCCAGTTTCCGGATTTTTTCTTAACCGGCGAATTAGGAATAGCCAACTCCTAAAATGTCCGAAAGGGTTTACAAAGCCAGCTAAATTGTTCCCTGTAACAAATTACGGGTTTTGTTTGTGATTGTTACTTAGCACTCTCACCTTTATCAATCTCACGTATGATGATGTCCAGCTGAGGTTAGTAAAAAATTTTGGCGCGGTAAAATGCCCAAAAACGGAGATAATTCCACCACGCTCAAGAAAATAGTAATAAACTCTACGGTAATATACGAACTGAGCTGACCAGTTATCAATGGTTCCTTTCAATATTGTAAGTATCTGCGCAACGGATGGAATAAGAAGGGGGTTGCGAAAAAAAGTTGAACCACCTCCTCGGCTAATTTTAGGGAATTCATTGATAAGGGCCCCGAGGCGTTCCGGTTGAAGAATTCGAAAATAAGGTAAGTGTTATAGGTCAGATACTTGGCGGTTGATTACAAGTCACCGATAAACTATTTTAAACGGGAGAAGATTTTACCGGAGAAGACAAAATCCTTAGCGCAAATTAGGGCATAAACTGGTCCGATATTTTTAAGTTAGGACCTGAAATAAAATTCAGTAGGCGCCTCTTGATAAGACCTTTGTTTTAGGAGAGTGAAAGGTTATGAGAAAATGCAACTTTAGTTATTTAGAAAAAAAGAGAAGCCAATTTGGAAAAACAGGTAGGATTTTATGAGCTCCAGTGACCAGGACACTATTGCCTCCAGGTTACACGAGAACTCTATTGTAATTGACGCTCACAACGATACTATCTTGAGACTAATCGAGAAAGGTCCTTTTCTAACGGAAACGAGGGGGAAATTCGACAACATCGGGGATAAAAATAAATTTTTAAGACCCCCCTTAACTTTTTACGAGGACTCGGAATCTTCTAAGATAGACCTTCCCAAAGCTCAAAAAGGGGGTATAAACTGTTTAATTTTCGCTTGCTGGGTTTCTCCCAGGTACTCAAATCCCCTATCGAGACTACTTTCTTACCTGGATACTCTGGAGTCCGAAATACAAAACGCTGAAGGAATAAAGTTAGCAAAGGATTACGATGATCTACAAAATAATATTAAAAACTCGCAAATTTCTGCCTTGGTTTCTGTAGAAAGCGGCCTGCCACTGCAAGAAAACCTTTCAGTTTTACGTATGTTGAAAAAGCTGGGTATAACTTCCCTATCACTCACACACCTTCGCCGAAATGCGCTCGGAGACGGTTCAGCATGTAAATCCGATTCTCATTTAACCAGATTCGGCAGGGAGGTTGTAAATGAAATGAATCAACTGGGGATGATCATTGACCTCGCTCATATAAACAGGAAAGGTTTCTACGACGCTCTTCAGGAGAGCAGCGATCCCGTAATGGTATCTCATGCTAATGTCAGTAGTTTAACCTCCCATCACCGAAATTTAAAAGATAGACAATTAGTAGAATTAGCCGAGAATGGTGGGGTAATTGGTTTAAGTTTTGTCTCTAATTTTCTCCAGAATAGCGAAGAAAATGGAGACTTAACTGCTTCTATAGATGAATTACTGGATAACGTTGATTATTTGAAGGATCTAGTGGGCGTTAATCATATAGGTATTGGTTCCGATTTCGACGGGGGTGGTGAACTTTCGAATTTACGGGACATCAGCGATTTCCCAAAAATAACGGAAGGGCTGGTTAGAAGGGGATATTCCTCGGAAGAGATAAAAAAAATACTTGGAGGAAACTTCATGAGGTTATTTGAGGAAGTACTGAATTAAGCATCTCATAGAAATCAGTTGATTGTAAATTCGAAAGAGAAAGACTGGGGATTTCAAAAGTCGAATATCGAAGACTCAAGAGCCCAGCGATTTTAGTGAGTAATCCCAACTCAATTCTCGACTAACCCGATTGGAAAGTCCTTGTGGTCTTAAAGTGGTTAAAAAAATATTGTCTTGGTTTCAGAGATTTGTTTTTCGACAATCGAACTTATAAAATGACAATAACTTAGTTAAAATATTGTTGAACTGGTATACGAAATTTACGAATTAGACGGAGGAAATCAAATGAGCGAGAAAACGAAAAAACATGACGATAATTTTAACTCAATTGTAGATTCAAAGAGCAAAAGCATGAAGATCGCGGAACAGATCATGCAAGCTATAGACGAAGGGGATTATGAACCCGGTGACAAACTACCATCCGAAATTGAACTGGCTGAGGAAATGGATGTTAGCAGGCCTTCCGTCAGAGAGGCTTTAAGCGGGCTAAATGCGGTCGGGGTAGTGGAAGCAAGGAAGGGTTCCGGTACTTACGTAAGCAATCCTCAATGCTTCGCGCTCCCCAAGCTCCTTTCAGATTTGGCAAGAGAGGGTTCCGGTACCTACTCAGGTAATTCTAGCTCAGGTCAGAATTTTGAACACCTGGGTGTCTCAATGCTTGAAGAAGAAACAAGCTATTTGGATATAATTCGGGCCAGGGAAAGCATAGAGACAGCCGCTTTGGAGCTTATTATAAGTGAAGTAACGGAAGATGATCTTGAGAATATCAAGAAAACCTTAGAAGAGATGAAAGAATACTCCAATACGAGAGATTACGAAAAATACATGGACGCCGATCATGATTTCCATCGCCAATTGATCCATATTAGTTCTAATAGGCTAGTACACAAGTCAATGGAGCCATTGGTTTCTTCCATAAACAGTGAAGTCTACAGGGAACTAGTTCGTAATTATTATTTGAACAATGAAGACCGAATAAAAAGATGTTACAACGTTCATGAATCAATCTATGAAGCAATAAAAGAAAAGGATTATTTTGAGGCCAAGAGCGCCATGCATCAGCACTGGTCGTTAATGCAAGAAGCCCTGTAGTTCAGGGACTGAAAGTACTCATTTAAGTTCTTTGAAAGTCCTTCCAGTGACTTCAATTTTAATTTAATGAATAACCTTCCCTTCAATAGTCAAGAACCCCGACCAAAAATGGGATTTGTAAAAACTACTTAAAATCATATTTTCTAGGTCTTTTGCAAACGAAGACCCAGCAGTTAATTCGGAACTAGTTCTATATTTGTACCGAGCATAAAAGCGTACGGCGAATTGACTGTTGAGTGCCTCATATTGAAAGTTCACCAGGTGATTAATTCCCGAGGCAAGCCCGGGGCGTTCTAAGCTATTATTAGTAAAACCAGCACAATTGAATAATGGAGTACGGTAAAGCCGGATCCAGAAATTAAGAGATCAAATATCGACACTTTTCCCTTTGTCTTTAGAGGATTACAATATTTCCCTAAATTGTAAACGATATCCTTTCTCTCCAGCCATAAGTTTTTCTTTTCTCCAGGATCTACTTCCAAGCATAAGCCCCGGGATAATTAAATCCCGGGACTTAGTCGGAAAGTTAGCTGGTATTAATAACCTATTCTTGTGCTATGTAGTAATATCGTCGAGCAAGAAACGATTGCCGTGAATATTTACGTTACGGAAGTTCACATGGAAGAACGGTTGTTCCTGACCATTGGGTAACTCAAATCCCGTTGGCGTAGGATTTTCCATCGGTTTTCCGTTGACGATTTTTGTTGGAGGAAGAACGAGATGTACGCTCAGTTCCATAAGATCTTCCCCCTGAGAGAAGCCAAGAGTACCGTCTTCGTCCCTTACTCTCGGAGTAACCATAGAGTGGATAAGGCGGTTCTCGCCAACCATCTCTCCGTTGCGATAAACGTTGCCATAACCCCAAAGGGTAACGTAAGCAAATACCGAAACTTCAAGCGGTGATCCGATTCCTGTGGAACCGTGCATGTAAACATCCGTCCCTACACCACCGAAGAATTGATGGTCGGGCCCAACATTAATGAGCTCTTCCAGTTCTACTTTATACTCGTTCATGCCTTTAGGGTCCGTAAACTCTGCTATTAGGTCGGCCTGGTCGAGTGAATTGGGGTTGTCCAACGGAGTTCTGTCGTCAACGGCAATCCTTATTTGCCCGCTCACTGACTCCACTTTGTCGGAAAACGCGGTGGGTCCTTTCGTCATGGTAAATGATTTTCCGTCCTCACTGACCATCCTTTCCTCCATAGGCAGTTGTTCCAGCATGGCCGGTTCGTCGGGAGTACCGAAAACTTCAGGGTCCAGTTCTCTTTTACCGGGAAAAATCCAAATTACGTCCGAACTGGCTTCTATGGTGATATTGGTTCCCAGAGGCACGGAAGAGGCTCTATGGGTTGCAGAAACCGGTAATGAAAGGAATAATGCCATTATTACTGCTACCATCAAAGTAAATAGGGTTTGTTGTGCTTTCAGGTTTTTCATAACTCCCACCTCTATAAGTGAAAGTAAATTTAAAAATTTTTAACTATTTAATTTTAAAAAGTAGAGTATTTTTATCAAGTTTTGTAGTAGCGCTCCATCTTCGCATACCGACTTATTTAATCACCCGAGGACAGACTCCCGACGATCCGGTCAAAAGAACTCCCGAAATATAGCCCGACATCACCGACTCCGCATGATTTACCGCCGATGTGATCGTTAATACAATTTTACAGATCTGGCCGGATTATTTGCTGGGGACCTCATCGATATTACACTTTTACTGAAACGAGGATTTGGGTCCCGGGGAGACTGTACCACAAAATCTTTTCAGTTGGATTTCACTAAGTTATAAATCGGTGATTCTCCCAGGTCTCAATTTTCTACGAGGTATTTGAATTAATTGAGTTTTCTCCGCCCAGGGGATAGTTTTTATCGAGGTGATGGAGGTGCATCCTACGGCACAAGAATTCAAAGATACGGTCAGCGAGGAACTTGACCTGAAAATCGAGTTGAAGGAGTTCAATAAAGGGACAAAAACTGCAAAAGACGCAGCGGAAGCCATTGGTTGCGAGGTGGCCCAGATTGCTAAAAGTATAGTAATGAAGGCGGGAGGCGAACTGGTAGTAGTGATCACCAGCGGGGCAAATAAGGTTGACGAGGAAAAGCTCGCTGATAACTTAGGTATTAGTCCGGAAGACGTGAGGCCTGCAAATCCGGATGAAGTGAAGGAGAAGCTAGGCTGGGGAATCGGTGGCGTTCCACCGTGTGCTCACGAAACTGATCCAAGGATATTTCTAGACAGATCCCTGAAATCATTCGATACTATATGGGCAGCAGCCGGAACACCGAACGCCGTCTTTCCTATTACCCCAGATGAGTTAAACCAGGTTGCAAGCCCGGAGTTAATAGACCTATAGCACCGGGAGTAACTCAGCCCAATTACGATTTCATGACGGAAAACAAATCAAGTTTTTTCTTACGGCCCCTTTTGCTCGTCCTGATTGTGTTTGTGGGACTATTCTGCCACTTCAACAACCACAATTCGTCCGGCCTTCTGGCACTTCCCCTCAACGCCGAAGAGGTAAAAGGGCCGACTTCTTCTTTAGAAGTAAAAAGCAATCAAACTCCTGACTTGTCCGACTGGAAGTCTTTCAGTAGTGAGAAATACGGATTCCAGTTCAAGTACCCACCCGACGGAAAAGTACAGACTTACAGTACTACAGGCCGGAAAGAAGTAAGGATAGGCCTACCGGTTACCGGGAAAACTCTCCTAAACCAAAAGTTTTTCCGGGTAAAAGTGGAGAGAGCTTTCGAAGGGTATCCTGGCTCTCCTTCTGGCAAAGAGCCCGGCACAATGGTGTTAGTTAACGACCGTAAATTCCTGAAAAGAGAGGTAGAGGAAGGTGCTGCCGGCCACATTTACGATCATACAATATATTCAACCATCGCAGGCGCACACCGTTTCGTCTTTGATTTCGTCCTGCACTCAGTGAATCCCGGGGTCTTCGACTCTCCACCTCCCGGGTTCGACCGGAGCGAGACAGACGTTTTTAGCCGGATTGTTTCTACGCTCAAATTTAAAGAGTAATCCTATATTTAAAAACCAGAATTGATAGACCGCAAACCTGAGACCGGACAGGTTCAGTTACCAAATTCATAGTCTGTCAGTAACAGTCCCGGGAAAATTAAAGTCGGTTAGACATTCACGGACAAAAGTAAAAACCCCAATTGAACTTTTGATTGAGGCAAGCTAACCTTAATTTTCAAAAGGTCTATTAAGAAAATACGATGGTATAAATGCTACGTTGATAACTGTCCGAAAAATAAATATCTAAGATAATAAACCACTTTTTTCAGTGAGATCCTGATTTAATGACAAATCTCAGATGGTGACATAATGAAAGACACAGAGAGGGCAAACTATTTGTCTTTTTCCTTGCTGGCCCTGGTATTTTTCGGGGCGTCCCTAATTATTACATCTTTTCCCCTCCTAACACTCCCCCTGGAGAGAAGTTTAAACATTTCTCATAGTCTGGCGGGAGTGCTTTATACGATTTTGCTGACAGCAAATGCTTTGGGGAAGTTCATTGAAAGTTTCGCTGCCGATCACTACGGTCGAAAGTTATTTGTTCTTTACCCCGGCTTCATAATGGCCCTGGGCATGTTTGGATTTGCCTTATCTCCGACCTATTGGTTAATATCACTATTTATTTTCCTCGCTGGACTGGGGCAGGGTTTATTCATTCCCGCGGGCTTTGCAGCCGTTTCGGATCTTTTTCCGAATCAGCGTGGCAAGTACGTGGGGCTCTATGACGCAATATTCCCGCTTTCCGCCCTTGGAGGTTATGGAATGGTTAGGATAAGCAATCTGCTGGGAGGCTGGAGGTACACCGTAGGTATGATTGGGGTTTTCTTATTCGTGGCTTCTACAGTCTTCTACTTTCTCTACAAATCTCCGGGCGGGAGAGGTAAAGCCAATACCGAAGAATCCTTCTCACCGTCACGTAAAATAGCCCGAGCTTTAAGAGAAGCAAAAAATTGTCCGGTCTTTTTACAGATGGTGACTCTAGTAATCCCGGTAAGTATGTTTGCTCTCGGGGTTCAGAATTTTAT
>CAZYPS010000086.1:0-8010 GCA_964649445.1 uncultured Thermotogae bacterium
AGATAAACAAAAAACTCGGAGAAGAGGCGATAGAGGCGATAGTATCGCCGGACGAGGACAACTTCGTTCACGAAGCTGCGGATTTAATCTACCACTTGCTGGTTTTACTGAGAGCACGTGGAATAGAGCTTGAGGAAGTGATGAACGAACTGGGAGGGAGAAGGAAGTGAAAATAAGAGACACCGTTAAGAACTTCAGTTCGTATTCTCCGGGCAATACTGACGCAGAAATCAGAATGGACAAAAACGAGTCTCCGTTTTCTCTTCCGCGAGAGCTCAAGGGGGATATTCTTGACGAGCTGGAAAAACTAACTATTAACAGATATCCCCAGACAAGCGGGGATAGTCTCAGGGAGAAACTTGCCGATTTCCACGATCTAACCAGGGAAAATGTAATAGTCGGGAGTGGCTCCGACCAATTGATCTCCTATTCGAGTGGTCTGTTCGCGGGCAAATACGCCATAGTAACCCCGCCAACTTTCTCGATGTACAGGTTTTACTCGGAATTAAACGGATTGGACGTGAAACCCGTACCCCTGGAAGAGGACTTCGAACTCCGGGTAATGAAAATAAAAGACCTCCTGGACGACGCGGCCGCCGTATTTCTTTGCTCTCCAAATAATCCTACAGGTAACACTTTCGAGCGGGAGAAGATAATAGAGTTACTCGAAACAGGAGTTCCCGTGATCCTGGACGAAGCTTACGGAGAGTTCGCAAACGAGTCAAACATGGATCTTATCGAAGATTATAACAACCTCCTTGTTCTGCGTACATTTTCAAAAGCCTTCGGACTTGCCGGAGCAAGGGTCGGATATGCTGTGGGCGCCCCGGGAATTGTTGAATACATGCTTCGGGTTAAGCCACCTTATAACTTGAACTCGTTCTCGCTAAGAGTTGCGGAGCTTCTTCTCGACAACTCCGAGTTAATCCGTCAAAGAGTCGATTTTCTGATAGATCAGAGAAACGAACTCTACGAAAAGTTCGAGCGTTTCTCCTATTCAAGTGAGGCAAACTTCCTGCTAATGGATCTTGACGCGGCGGATTACCTGCTCGCACGCGGGATTTCAGTCAGAAGCTTTACCGGTAGGCTGGCCGAAAAAATCAGGGTTACAGTGGGTACGGAGGAAGAAAATAACCGGTTTACTGAAGCTCTTAAAAGCTACATAGACAATCATGTTTGAGAATTAAACAACCAAAAAGATAATAGGAGATGATAACGATGGAGGATCCGGAATGGGTTGTTCTGGACGTCGATGGAGTACTAATAGGCGTAGAAGAAAGTTACGACCAGGCCGTCAAAAAAACGGTTGAGAAGTTCTGGAATGATCTGGGCGTTAGCGGTTCGATTTCGCTGGAAACAATCCGGGAATTCAGAAAAAAAGGACAGTTTGGTGATGATTACAGAGTAAGTGAAGGACTGGTACTTGCGGGTTTGAGCGAGGACCTGAAAAAATTTGTCGAACATTTTCCCCAGGGTGAGGAACTCGACTGGATAAGAACCCGATTCGGAAAACGGATCGGTAGTAAAAATATTCAACCTACTTTCGATCGGCTATACCTGGGCCAGGAGGATTCTCCCACGGAGGACGGACTCTGGCAAGAGGAGAAAACGCTTGTCGATACTTCTTTGCTGGACAAAATTGCCGAACAATTTAAACTCGGATATGTCACCGGAAGAAGCCAGCAGGAACTGGAATTAGCCTCCAGAGTGCTGGATCACAAATTATCGAATGCCGTAACTCGGGAAGACTTTCGCAAACCGGACCACCGGGCTCTTACTCACCTGGTCGGAGAAGGGACCGGAATTTACGCCGGCGACACCTACAACGACAGGCTTCTGGTGGATAACTACAACGATAAGACCGAAGGGAGGTTTGAATTTGTAATGATCGATTCAGAAAACCCGATAAACCGGGTATTAAAAGACCTTCTTGAGAGGGAAAACCAATGAGGGTAGTTACTCAAGGTCCGTAACAACGTAACAAGTTCCCGACGAACCCGAATTAGCCAGCTTGCAGGGACAATCGTTGTAAGATGTCGTTGATCCTCTGAAACACTCGTAGGCGTCTCTTTTCTCCTCACCAATAAAGAACAAAAACGGGTAGGTTGATCCTCTAATCACGCCGGGGGAGATAGTAATCCTCTTCTCGGGTGGCTTGGGGGAGTTACTAACCAGCAGGAATTCGGATTTTTCTTCCCTCAATTGAGAGCTTCCTGGAAAAAGCGACCCAACGTGTCCGTCTCCCCCTACCCCAAGTATCGGCAGGTGAATTTCGCCATCCGAGATTTTGGAGAGTGCATTTCTATAACTAGCAAGAGCTTTCTCCGGGCTCGATGTTTCGCCAGGAAACCTGTGGACCTGATCCGGTTTTATCAGATCCCGATTCAACAATTCATCAATAAACAATTTTTTCGCCAGCCTGTAGTTGCTCTCGGACGAAGAAGGCGGTACCAGACGCTCGTCGGTCCAGAAAAAGTGAATCTTTCGCCAACCCTCTTCAGCCAGGAAATCCGCCATTTCGGGAATATTCTCGTAAAAAGGTTGAACCGAGCGTCCACCCGGCAGGGACACCACTACTTTATCCTCCGAGGCTAACAGTTCGCCGAGAGCCCCGTAAAACTTTTCGGTAGTTTTCCGGGGGAGATCTTCCCGGGGGTCTCCCCTGATTAAAACAATTTCTTTTTCGTTTCCAGTTGGTTCGTTTACCATTTCATTTCTTTTCTGTTCTGGCTGAACCCTTTTACAAAATAATCAGCTTAACCCGTGCCACTCGCCATCCTGGATGAAACTATGAACCTCCTCCGGTACCTTCCCAGGGTCGTAATTAATCGGTTCGGGCAACTCCATTCCGTCAACTATCTTCCATTGTTCTTCGATTTCGTCGTAGCGGATGAAAGACCGCTGATCTCCGGCCATAGCTTGAGAGAGCAGATTTTCGTAGGCACTCGGAGTATTCGGACCGTGATGGCAGGCGTGACAGAATTCCATCTTCGCTGGTTCCGTTCCCATCCCACCCGGAACCTTGGTGTTAATCACAAAATATATGCCTTGATCGGGTTGAATACTAACCACGAGTGAGTTGGGAACAGTTCCATCCCCCGCCATCGCCGATTGGTTATTCTTGTCGAACTGTATGTAAATCTGGGAATATTTCCTGACTAAATTCTTCCCGGTTAAGAGATAAAATGGGACTCCTTTCCAGCGGGGTACTTTCAGAGCCGCTTTAACTGCCGCCAGTGTCTCGGTCTTTGAATCCTCCTCCACACCTTCCTCATCCCTGTAACCGTCGTACTGCCCCGTCATCGTCTCCAGTATCTCCACTCCTCGCAGGACACGAACCTTCTCGTCCCTTATACATCTGGCATCCAGCTTATCAGGGGTCGACATCCCGACCAGCGACAGCAGCTGCAACAGGTGACTCTGGAAGAAATCCTTGACGGCTCCGTAGCGATCGTAAAACGCCCCTCTTTTCTCGACCCCGAAGTTCTCGCTGGCTATTATTTGAACGTGGTCGACATACTTCTCGCTCAATATAGGCTCGATTATAGAATTGGAAAACCGCAGGATGGAGAGGTTCCCGACCAGCTCCTTATCCAAGTAGTGATCTATCCTGTAAATCTTCTCCTCCGGAAAGAGTTCGCCTATGGACTGGTTGAGTTTCTTTGCCGACTGGAGGTCATCACCAAAGGGCTTCTCGTACAATACTTTAGACGTTTCATTCACTAGGTCGAGAGCAGCCAAATTGTCGGTAATTTCATCGAAGTGCTGCGGCAGAGTAGCCAGGTAGAACAATCTCTGATCCCCGCAATTAATGAGCTTATCCCGTAATTCCTCGTAATCCTCAGGATTATAGAAATTCAACTGGGCAAAACGAATGTTTTCTTTAAATTCATCCCATGCCGGATGGGGCTTGATATTTACGCCTACATGTCGGACGTACTCTTCTCTGGAGAGGTCATGGCGTGACGTTCCGATCACGTCAAACTTTTCTAACTTCCCTTTTCGGTAGAGGTTAAACAGGGAAGGCAATAGCTTTTTTCGCGCCAGATCCCCGGTACCACCAAGGAGAATAAAAGTTACGTCACTATTTTCGTTCATTTTTCACCTCTGAACTCCCAACTTCGCTGATATACTACGGAGGTCATTCCTCATAACCGCTGGACTCTTCTCCACCCTTCAATGTATCCACCCCGATCAGGGAGTAAATTGCACACTTCCGAGTGGTTCCTGTAATAAACAGGACAATCCCCACCAATACCAGTATTACCCCTGTTACTGTTCCTAATTTTACGAGCCCGATGAACTGGAGTATTCCGACCAGAATCAATATCATGCCGACCCTGCTTCTAATTTTGCTATCCCAACTGCCTACATTGTTTTTCATATTTCCTCCCTTATTTTTTTATTTTTAATTTCTCTGTCAGTTCCGTTGTATAAATGGTAACTTTGACAGACGGATATTTACAAACCCGAATTTTAACCCAGCTTCGGAGCAATTACGTCTACTTACAGTTCCCGTCTATTGGAACCCGAATTAATCCGATCCGTCGTTACTTCCGAAGTTTTCCCCCAGCCTCCGCCTAACTTTATCCCGCAATTGGACGTCGATTCCCCGGGGAGAGGTCATCCGGTCCGGATCAAGAACGGTTTCTAGCTCCTCTTCTGTGAGCCAACCCCGTTCTGAAACCAGTTCTTTCAGACCCTTATCCTCTTCCAGACTAGTTTTGACCAGCTCCGCGACTCTTTCGTAACCAAGGTAGGGGCTGAAAGCCGTAGCAACGACCGTACTCTCATCAAAATTTCTTTTCAAATCTTTTCGATTCGCCTCAATCCCATCGATACAGCCTTTCCGAAGGGTTTCCAAAGCCTTTTTAAATAAAGAGACGGCGGATATCAGGTTTTTCCCGATCAGTGGAGTCATGACGTTTAATTCCATATGTCCCTCCCGGGCACCAAGAGATACGGTCCGATCGTGTCCCAGTACCTGAAGCAGGCTCATCTTTACCGCCTCCACTATCGACGGATTCACCTTGCCTGGCATTATCGAACTCCCGGGTTCTACTTCGGGCAGCTTTATCTCGTTTATCCCGGCTCCGGGCCCCGAACTTAAAAACATCAGGTCGTCGGTAACTTTCACCAGTCCCAAGGCAGCTTCCCGGAGTGAACCGGAGAACCTCAGAAATGGATCCATGGATTGAGTAGTAGCTATCGGATCTTCGGCGGGAGCCAGTTCGAAGTCCGAAACATTTGAAAGCTCCTCTACCAGGTAAGCCCTGAACTCCGGAGCCGTGTTAATCCCAGTCCCGACCGCGTTTCCACCTAATCCAACCTCGGAAAGCCTTTTACCAGCTTCCGATATACTTTTCCCCGATTTACGACAGACGTGGGCATAAGCAGCAAACTCCTGGCCCAGCGTCACCGGTACGGCATCCTGGTAATGGGTCCTTCCTACTTTTATAAGGTCCGAAAACTCTTCGCTCTTTTCTTCGAAAGCGTCACCAACATTTTTAATCTCCGCTAAAAGTTCTTCCGATAATTGGAGAAGAACAAGCTTGAATGCCGTAGGGATCACGTTGTTGGAACTCTGTCCCATATTCACGTGGTCGTTGGGATGAACCAGGTATTCCCCCAGCTTCCCTCCGAGTAGTTCCGTTGCCCGGTTAGCTATCACTTCGTTTGCGTTCATGTGAAGGGGCGTTCCTGCCCCGGCCTGGATCATGTCGATCGGGAACTGATCGTCGTACTCACCGGCTACGACTTCCTCTGCTGCAGTAACAATTGCCTCCGCCTTCTTTGTATCAAGTAAACCCAGCTCTCTGTTTACCCTTGCAGCCGCGATTTTGATCATTCCCAGTCCCGCTATTAATTCCGGCGGAGGAGTTTCTCCGGAAAGCTTAAAGTTCTCGCGGGCTCTAACGGTAAAGCTGCCGTAATAAGCTTTCCCCGGAACTTCCACTTCACCGAGAGAATCACGTTCTGTCCTGGTCACGTTATCCTCTCCTTGCGATAACCAATAAACGTATTTTCAACGTATCTTTTTTCAAAATTTGGAATTTGAACTTCCTATTATATAAGTTTTAGTTGTTAAAAAAACCCATTTGTGTTAAGTATACTAACAACGAGAGAGATCACCAAGTAGATAACCCCGTTTAAATCAAAAGCGATATGAGGGTAGCCCGAAACTACTTGTTCAACATAAAAAGCTAAACAGGAGGTAACATGAATTACACTTCAATAGACACGGACGTGCTTATAATCGGAGCCGGCGGTGGGGGATTGAGAGCGGCACTTGAGCTGGATCAGTCCGGTTTAGATGTCCTCGTGGTTGGCAAAAGGGAATTCGGTGATGCCCACACCGTCAAGGCGGCTGGAGGGATAAACGCTTCGTTCGGCAACCTGGATCCCGAGGATAACTGGAAGATTCACGCGGCGGATACTTTAAGAGAAGGGGGATTCATCAATGACCCAAAAGCCGTTGAGCTACTCTGCAAAAAGGTTCCAGAAAGGGTAAAAGAGCTCCGAAACTGGGGTTGTGATTTCAACCTTACGGGAGATGGACAAATAGACCAACGTTATTTTGGTGCCCAATCCTTTCGTCGGACATGTTTCGTCGGAGATAGAACTGGTAAGGCAATTGAGGAAACGCTCGTAGAAGCCATAAGAGAAACTGATATACCTCATAAACAGGGAACAATTATAACGAAAATTTTGACGTCCGAGGGCAGAGCTATCGGAGCAGTGGGATACGACAAGAAAACGGAGGATAAAATCCTATTCAACCCTAAGGTCATTCTGCTGGCCGCCGGAGGCTATACCCAGATCTTTAGCAAAAGCTCCTCCCGTTCTCACGAAAACACGGGAGATGGCCCGGCTCTTGCGTTTGACGCCGGCGCGCAACTCCAGGACATGGAAATGGTCCAGTTCCACCCTACCGGTATGGTAAAGCCGGAGGAGAAACTGGGTAGTCTCGTGACTGAAGCCGTTCGGGGTGAAGGGGGGAAGCTTTTCAACGCGAAAGGGGAAAGATTCATGAAACGATATTCGCCCCAGAAGATGGAACTGGACGCCAGGGACCAGGTAGCAAGAGCTATCTACAGTGAAATCGAAAAAGGCAACGGGACTGACTCGGATGGTGTATACCTCGACATTTCCCACGAGGATTCCGAATTGATCAGGGAACGATTGCCCGGGATAGTTGAAAAATTCCAGGAGGTCGGAGTGGATCCAACCAAAGAAAAAATGGAGGTCGCTCCGACCACCCATTACTCCATGGGAGGAGTCAGAATAGATTTCGAAACCGGGGAAACCACCGTCGAAGGACTGTTCGCGGTCGGTGAAGTAACAGCCGGACTCCACGGCGCCAACAGACTGGGTGGCAATTCCCTGGCCGAAGTAGTCACGTTCGGTCAGCACGTGGCAGCTTCCCTCGAAGATTACGCCAAAAACGTCAAGCAGCCTTCTATTCCGGACGAGGTTATTCGAGCCGGGTTCTCCGAAATAGAGGAAATACGTGACGGTAATGGCGATAACGATCCCGAGGAACTTTTTGCCGAACTCGGTACGGTGCTCTGGAACCATGCCGGAATTGTCAGAACGGAGAAAGGACTTAAGACAGGATTAGAAAAGATTCTCGCCCTTAGAGAAAAGGCTAAACATCTCGAATCTCTACCCGATATCGGCTCGGAAAAATTCGCTCGGGCAATAGAATTGAGATTCGCCCTCCCCGTAGCAGAGTCCTTAGTTCGCTCTGCCCTGAAAAGAAAGGAATCTCGGGGAGCGCACTACAGAGAAGATCACCAGGACAGTCTGGAAAACTGGAAAAAGAATATTGTCGTCACTGGTACACCGGAGAACATGGATCTCAAGTCACGAAAGGTGGGGAAAGTCCCCGATCCGATAACGAAGACACTAAAAAAAGACTACGAACTGGATTATCACCACCTCGAATGAGGGAACCCTGATAGTGTAGAAGTAACTGTGTAAAATGAATTTATAGCTTTGGAAACCGTT
>CAZYPS010000087.1:0-7700 GCA_964649445.1 uncultured Thermotogae bacterium
AAGTGAGAGTATACGGAACCAAGGGGTCATTAGTCTGGGAACAGGAAAACCCGAATTACCTGGAAGTCTCGTACCTCCATAAACCCAAAGAAATACACAGCCGGGGACGGGACGATATACACTCTTCTGCTGCAGAAACTGCAAGACTGCCGGGTGGACATCCCGAAGGGTTCTACGAGGCTTTCTCGAACATTTATTCGAATTATCTCGACGCGCTAAGCGATAAAAAGGAAGGTAAAGAAGTTGACCCTGAAGTCTACGATTATCCCGACGTAAAGGAAGGTGTTCAGGGGGTAAGATTCATCGAGACCTGCCTCAAAAGCACCGAGCAAGATAGCGAATGGGTAGAAATGGTTTGATCCATAAATAAAAAAGACAAAGGAGGTAAAATTATGGGTAGACCTGTTACTTTATTCACCGGACAGTGGGCCGATCTAGATTTCGAAGAAATAAGTGAAATGGCCGGAAATATGGGGTACGACGGGCTAGAAATAGCAGCCTGGGGAGGCCATCTGGACCTCCAGAAGGCTGCAGAGGATCCCCAGTACGCCGAGAACAGAAAAAGAATACTGAGTGAAAATAACCTGGATGTCTGGGCCATCGGAGCACATATAATTGGCCAGTGCGTCGGCGCGCGCTACGATAGCCGGCTAGATAACTTTGCTCCCGACAGGTTAAGTGGAAAGCCCGAGGAGATACAGGAGTGGGCAATTCGAGAAATGAAGTACGCCCCGAAAGCGGCTGATAACCTTGGTTGTGACGTCATAACGGGATTCACCGGTTCTCCGGTCTGGAAGTTTTTCTATTCATTTCCCCAGACTTCAGAAGAGATGATCGAAGAAGGTTTTGACGAAATCCTGGAACTATGGACCCCAATTTTTGATGAATTCGACAATCAGGGAGTAAAGTTCGCCCTTGAAGTACACCCAACGGAAATTGCTTTTGATTACCATACTACGAAGAGACTCCTTGAAAAGTTCGATTACAGAGCAACTCTGGGGATCAATTTCGACCCCAGCCATCTGCTCTGGCAGGGCGTCGAACCTCATCTGTTCCTCCGTGATTTCTCCGAGCGAACCTATCACGTCCACATGAAAGACGTATCCGTTAACCTCGACGGTAGGGCAGGTATACTCGGATCACATTTACCATTCGGTAACACAAAAAGAGGATGGAACTTCAGGTCCCTGGGACACGGTGATGTCAATTTCGAAGCAATCATTCGAGAACTGAACGATATGAACTATACCGGTCCGCTTTCGGTGGAATGGGAGGATAGTGGTATGGACAGAAGATACGGTGCCAGTGAAGCGGCTGAGTTCGTTAGAAACATCGACTTCGAACCATCCGAACTGGCGTTCGACGAATCGATGAAGGAATAAACCAGTTTATCGAATCATAAAATAATAAATTGAGCCCGGGCAGGAAAAGAACGTAGTCAAATCTCCGGAATCGACTCATTGAAAACTGACAAACAATGGGGCAAAATCCGGGTTTGTATCGATCCCAGTTAGGCTGAAGTCTTAAATCTTATAATAACAAAGTTCCAATATTCAGGACTAAATCAGTGGTCTATCTTTAATTAAAATTGGTTCGTAGTATGAACAGCAAAGAAATTATCGGAGATTTCCAAATAGAGTGCTATATTTGAAAACCAAGTACGGGCAAACAAATCAAGTTCCGGTGCAAAACCGGAGCTTTGACGATATCTTTAATACTTAACCGGAATTACGAATTAAATTATGGAGGTCGTAGCATGAGCCGATTTATGCTTGGAATTGATTTAGGGACTAGTGGGTCGAAAGCGGTATTGCTCGAAGAATCGGGAGAAATAAAAGCGACAGCAAAATCCGAATACGGATTAACCAGACCAAGAGAAGGTTGGGTCGAGCAGGACCCCGACGATTGGTGGGAAGGAGTCCGGGACTCCGTTCGATCGGTAGTCGAGAAATCAGATGTCGAGTCTTCTAAAATAGAAACGTTAGCCCTTTCAGGTCAGATGCACGGATCGGTCTTTCTCGACTCGTCCGGGGAGGTCATTAGGCCGCCGATTCTCTGGAACGATACGAGAACCAGCAGTCAGTGCGAAGCCATGAAAAACCAGATCGGTGAAGATAGGCTTAGGGACCTTGTTGGCAACCCAATCCTTGAAGGCTTCACTGCGCCAAAACTCCTCTGGCTCCGCGATAACGAACCCGAAAATTACCAGGAACTCGAGACTCTACTCTTACCAAAAGACTATATCGTGTACAGGCTTACGGGAGAACTATCCACAGAAGTCTCCGACGCCGCCGGGTCCGTCCTGTTTAACGTTCGAGAGAAAGAGTGGTCAGAAGAAATTCTTACGGAACTGAACCTGGAAAGCAAAATCCTGCCCACTGTCAGAGAGTCAACTGATGTCGTCGGGAGCTTAACGTCTGAAGCTTCCGATGCACTTGGGTTATCTCAAGACACCCTCGTCGTAGCAGGGGGCGCTGATAACGCCTGCAGCGCTGTAGGCAACGGTATAACCAAGGAAGGACGTTTGCTTGCTAGTATCGGATCATCCGGCGTGGTACTTGCCCACACCGATTCCATGCACGTCGATGAGCAGGCCAGGTTGCACAGCTTCAACCACGCCCGACCGGATAGTTGGTATCTGATGGGGGTTATGCTTTCCGCGGGGTTATCTTTCCGGTGGTTCCGGCGCAGCCTGGGAAGACTGGAAGAAACCGTCTCCGAAGAACTAAATTCCGGGACTTACGACCTTTTAACTCAAGAAGCAGCCGAAGTACCGCCAGGAGCAGGCAAGTTAATCTTTCTCCCTTATCTAAACGGTGAACGAACTCCACACGCCGATCCCGACGCCCGGGGCGTATTCTTCGGGTTGACGGACTCGCATAAAAAGGGCCATATGGTTCGGGCCGTCCTGGAAGGCATAACTTTCGGACTCCGGGACTCGCTGGAATTGATCAAGGATAAGGATATTGAACCAGAAGAGATCAGGATAACCGGTGGAGGGGCAAATAGCGAACTATGGACTCGGATTCAGGCTGACGTATTTGGGTACAAAATTAAGAAAACTGCGATTAACGAAGGTCCTGCATTTGGTGCCGCCCTTCTGGCAGGAGTCGGAGCGGATATTTTCCTGGACGTAGACGAAGCAATAGAAAAATCCGTTAATGCGCGTACCGTGGCACAGCCCAGAGAGGACAAGGAGCAAATCTATGACAGGCTCTATAAAATATACAGGTCCCTTTATAGCTCCTTGAGAGAAGAATACAAAAGTCTTGCCGCGATAAAGAGCTCAATAGATTAAGCGAAGACAGGATCGATAAACTTTGGGGAACAGTTTTGTTGCTGGATTAATTATTTGGATCAAAAAATAAATGAATTAACAATGAGAACTTAATATTGAGGAATTTAGATCCATCTAAGATAATTTCTCACAAATTATAACGGGGCAATTTCCACTGAGGGAAATTGCCCCGATAACTAATTCAATAAATTTACGAACTTTTAAGCTTCTTCCGAATTCTCGCGATAGACCTCAAGCTGATCCTTAAATTTCGGATCTTTCAGCTTGTCGATTGCCCGGTTTTGTAGCTGCCTGACACGCTCTCTACTAATATCGAATACATCCCCTACTTCCTCGAGCGTCAGAGGCTGGTAATCCTCCAATCCGTAACGAAGCTTCAGTATCTGTTTCTCCCTGTCCGAAAGTGCCTTGTTAAGCAATCCCTTCAGTCGGTCTTCCAGCATATCTCCGAACGCCTCTTTCTCGGGCTGGGGAGAATTCTCATCTGCCAGTACGTCTCCCAACGCCTCACTTGACCCCTCGTCTTCTCGAAGTGGCTTGTCCAGAGAGACCGATTCTCTCTTTGCTCTCAAAGCTTTCCTAACTTTATCTACGTCAACATCAAGCTCTTCCGCGATCTCCTCGTTCGAAGGTTTCTCTCCGGTTTTTTCCTTATGAGCTTTCACAAATTTATCTATCTTCCTATTTAATGACGAGACGTGGGAAGGTACTCTAACTGTTCGGGACTCATTGTTCAGTGCTTTCAGGATTGCTTGCCTTATCCACCACGTTGCGTAGGTGCTGAATTTGTAGCCTTTTCTCCAGTCAAATTTATCGATTGCCTTCATCAAACCGATATTACCTTCCTGGATAATATCCAGAAACGGTAAACCGTATCCTCTATACTTCTTGGCGATACTTATCACTAATCTCAAGTTAGCTGAAGCCAGTTTCTCGCGAGCTTTTTCGTCCCCTCGTTCTATTCTTTTAGCTAAGTCCTTTTCCTCATCGCGAGAGAGCAGAGGACCAGCTTCAACTTCGTCAAAATATCTTCTTATCGGACTATCGCTTTTGTTCTTTTCTGTTATATTTTCTACCATGGGCCTCACCTCCCTTTGTACCCAGTGGATATTCCAGCAATGAAATCTAATCAGATTTGAGTTTCCGTTAATTCGATTTTCTACTTTTCCTTAGCAGTTTCTCCATCTTGCTTGTCAATTTTAGCAGACTCACCACTAGCATGCTAATTATTATAGCACCAATAGTTGGTTTTTCAACCCCACCTGTACCAATTTCTAATTAATACCAGATACGTCTAACTAATAATCACATAATTGGTCATTAAAGTCAAGAACAAACTCACCGTTCCTAGCCGCGATAACTCCTATTGTTACTCTCGACCCGAACTGGCTCGGATTGATAAAAATTGGATTACCCTATAGGTGGGGATTCTAGCCTTTCAAGAGGGACAATCGAGCGATGGTTAGGATTCGCGTGGCCTGCAAAGGACCTCTAGTACGTCGGTCTCAAATACTTCATTGGAATGGCCGGGTTTGACCACACAGGCCGTGTCCGCGCCCCATCCTGTTCCCCCGATGGCAACCACTTCTTCTCCATAAGGAATGAGTCCGGAATCAACAGCCATAATAGATATTTCCACTGCCACTTTTACTCCCTGGCTGAGGGTCCTTAGAGCCTCAGCCATGATCTCAGCTGGATAAAGTCCTCCGTAATCTTTCTTTATCGATCTCGCCACTCCAGCAAGTGCATGAGTTGTAGTCAAAATTTCCACTCCCCTATTTTTCAGTTCCTCTCTCTTACCCTCTTCCATCTCATCCACACCTGGTTCCCTGAACCCAACGTGATGAGTGACACAAACTACATTTAGATCGGAATCGTCGCTCATTTCGAGGAACTTTTCAACTGTTTCACCGCTATTTGAAGCTATTACGACATCCTCGATTTCTGAACCATCAACCCTGTCCAGCGCTATCCTCAGAGTGTCTTCGGTCTTTTTTTCTCCTGACTTTTCCCAGTACATGAAATCACCCGTAATAATTGAACTCCTTTTTGGTAAAGTTCTCTCGCCTCTTGTCTGGTATTCTTCGTCATTCAATCAACTTCATCGTCGTTACTAAAATGTCGCGCAATCCTTCTTCGATGACAGTAATAATAACTTACCGCATCTTTTACCTCTTCTTCCGATAGGACGGGATACTTCTCAATAATATCCTCTATCGTGGATCCGTCCAGATGTAACCTGACCACTTTCCAGACCGGAATATCAGTTTCTTTTATTTTTTCTATCTTCTCGTTTTCTTCGCCACTGATTTCTATAAATGAAGTAACGTTTTTCGTATCATCGGGACGCCCACAGTTATTATAAGAGTTCATTATTTTTGGTCTCTTAGTATTCTAAACAAAACTACGATATTAGTTTGCTTTTTCCTGATTGATAGTCACTGATTTAAACTTTTTCAATGGTGATATTTCCTTACTTCTTCCAGGTCTATTTTTGACATCGTCTGAACGAAAAATCCGGCCTTTCTACTAACCGCTTTCAACGTGAAAGAATTTTTCATTGAAAATTAACAGATAAAAAGGTTCTTTCTTTCGGAACGGTATACCAGCTTTCTAATCTTCGATCACCAGGCAAATATTGGGGGTAAAAGCATGCTCTTATCTACCTGTTCGGAGTGACCGCCAAACAAAAAATCCCGTGACTGCGCTTCCTGAAATTGTGTCGGCCAGGAAAGTATTTTTTATCAACTGAACGAAGAAGGGAAAAGATCAAATTTTGGCGAAGTAACGCTTTAGATGGTTAAGAAAGCGTGGTTGAGCAAGTTCTTCCAGTGCTTCAACCTCTATTTGCCGAACTCTTTCTCGAGATATGTCAAACCTTTCACCTATTTCGGCAAGAGTTTGGGATACGCGACCATCAAGTCCGTAACGAAGTTTTATTATTTCCCGTTTCCTTTCCGTGAGTTCGGATAGCCCTGATTCAAGATCCTCATCTAAAAGTGCCTTGAGTGTTTCCTTTTCCGGAGTTGAGTACTGGTCGGATTCTACGAAGTCCCCGAGAACTTCATTAGTCCCCTCTTCAATTGGTTTATCTAGAGAAACAGTCCGTTGCTCCGCCCTTTCTGCCCTTTTAACTGTTTCTTCAGAAATATCAAGTTTTTCCGCTATCTCTTCCCTGGTCAATTGTTCCCTGCCCTCTTCTTTCTCTTTTTGTTTTAAGTTCTTTATTTTTCGGATTATGTCGTATGTGTGGGGCGGAATTCTAACCGTTTCTCCCTGGTTCACCAGAGCCAGTCTTATTTTTTGTTTTATCCACCATGTAGCGTAAGTACTGAACTTGTATCCTTTTGTTTCGTCAAACCTTTCCACAGCCTCCATTAGCCCAATATTACCTTCCTGAATTAAGTCGAGCAGGCTAACTCCCTGGTTGGAATATTCTTTTGCCAGCTTTACGACAAGACGAAGATTTGAAAGAATAAGTTTTTTCCGAGCGAGCTTGCTCCCTTGACTTATTCGTCTTCCAAGATAATTTTCCTCGTCTCTATCCAAAAGCTCGTATTTGCCTATCTCGGAAATGTATAATCCCAGCAAATTACCGGCAGAGTTTTCTGAATTTACGGAATCCCTGCTACCTTTTCCTTCACCATTGTTCGGAATCTCTTCAGTCATCTTTAACCTCTAAGGATCTTTTATCTACTATATTGTTAAGTCAGCCCACCTTAAAACTCAACCGTGCTGTAGGTATAACATCGGGTAAAGGCTCTACCGGTATACAATCAACCCAGCTTTTGATCAATAACTCCTCCACCCAGAAGCCTTTCACCATCGTATAAAGCCGCAATCTGTCCCGGAGTTACGGATTTTTGTGGTTCGAGGAATTCTAGCCTCACCTTGTCCTCGGATGATTTAACTTTTGCCCTGACAGAATCAGCTCTGTATCTTATTTTCACATCGAGTTCCGTTTCTTTCGGGGGATTGCCAGTTATCCAGTTACAATCGACCGCGACAAGGCCCGAAGAATAAAGCTCTTCCTCGGGACCCACTACCAGGCGGTTGTTCTGGCGATCGAAATCTATTACGTAAAGAGCTTCGTTATTCTCCAGCCCAAGGCCTCTTCTCTGGCCTATGGTGTAAAAAGGCAAACCCTCGTGTTCGCCCAGATGATTACCTTCCAGGTCAACGATCTCACCGGATTCTATCCTGTCCGATGCTTCCCTTTTCAGGAAATCCCTGTAATCTCCTTCAGGAACGAAACATAGGTCCTGACTTTCCTCAACTTCTGCCGTTACGAGGTCCTCCTCCTCTGCTATATTGTAAATTTCTTCCTTTGTATAATCGCCCACCGGAAAAATTGCTTTTTTTAATTCACTCTGTCCCAGCCCATAGAGAAAGTACGATTGGT
>CAZYPS010000088.1:0-7580 GCA_964649445.1 uncultured Thermotogae bacterium
TGATAGAGCCGAGATTTTAGAATCTTCATCGCCGTCTCCCTGTTCTTGTGCTGGCTCCTTTCGTTCTGACAGGTAGCAACCAAACCGGTAGGTTCGTGAGTTATTCTGACTGCGGAATCAGTTACATTAACATGCTGTCCTCCGGCACCGCTCGCCCGATAAGTATCTATTCGCAGGTCATTTTCATCTACTTGGACCTCAAGGTCGTCTTCAAACTGTGGTGTTACGTTTACCGAAGCAAAAGACGTATGCCTGCGACCCGCGGAATCAAACGGCGAGACTCTGACCAATCGGTGCACACCTGCTTCCGCTTTTAAATACCCAAATGTCCATTGACCTGCGATCTCAAGCGTTGTACTTTTGATCCCGGCCTCTTCCCCCTCGCTTATCTCCAGAGTCTGATAGGAGAAATCTTTCCGCTCCAGCCAACGAGTATACATCCTCAATAGCATTCCAGCCCAGTCCTGCGCGTCAGTACCTCCGGCACCCGCATTAATCTCGAGGTAACAATCCTTATCGTCAAATTTCCCGTCCATAAATAGCTCCAGCTGAAAGGAATCCATTTGCTCTTTAATAGAAGCTATCCTTTCCTCCAACTCTCCCAATTCTTCCTCGTTTTCTTCTTCGGAAGCCAGATCGTAGAGGAGTTCGATTTCCTCCAGTTCCTCAGTTAGGTCTTTATAAGTTTCAATTTTTTCTTCTTTTCTGTCCGCCAGCTTGGACTTCTTCCTGGCTCTCTCCTGATTATCCCAAAAATCAGGGGCGTTCATCTGCTGGCGAAGTTCACTCAATTCCTGCTTCAGTTCATCGAGGTCAAAGGTAATCACCGATTTCTTCCAGCTGATCTCTAAGTTGATCAATTTTTTCCAACCGTATCAACCTCCGAATAATCTTATTAACGTAGGTTAAACTAAACAACCATTTAAATCACGGCTTTTATAGCCTTGGTAATTGAAATACTTCCCAACAAATATAAAATAGTTAAACAAAAGATAAAATATACCATGGAAAGACGCCCTCTAGTTCTGATATTCTTGAGCCTCACAGCGGGGATAATTCTAGCTTCAATTCTCGGAGTGAAGACCACGCCACTATGGTCAATTATCGGAATCCTTACCGCACTGGTGTCTCTCTCAATAACCGAGTACTTCGACCTAAAAGCAAGTTCAGGAATAGTTATACTTGGACTAATTCTTCTGGGAGTAGCCTTTTACGGCGCAAATTATTTTGAACCGGATAACCTGTATTCAAAGCTAAATTCCATAGAAGAAGTTAGGGGTAAGGTTGCTACATATCCCGTGAAAACTAACAACGGAACTGAACTAATACTGAAGCCAGAAAAATATCGGGGCAAACTTAAGGTTTCTCTCGACCAGGACAATTCTTCCGAACTAAATTTCGGAGACAGGTTAACGATTAAGGGAAGATTTGAGACCCCAGCCGCCTTCGATGATTTTAACTATCGGGAATTTCTCCGGAGAAAAAGGATCTGGGGAGTCGTGTATCAAGGGGAGGCCCTCAAAACCCGAAATGGTTTCGCTAACCCCGTTATGGAAATTGGATGGAGGTTTAGAAAGTTCCTATCGAGCAAAATCAAGGAAATAATCCCTGAAGGGAGTAGCTTTCTAAAAGCTTTGTTTTTTGGCGCTAGAGATCTTCTGGATGACTCAACTGAGAAGACTTTCACGGAAACGGGGCTCGCCCATCTGCTGGCAGCCAGTGGCTTACATCTAGGGATTATCCTTGGAGCGAGCTGGTGGATAGCAACCAAATTGGGGCTCGGACGGGCAATTACGTATTTAATTAGCTTACCTCTGGTTTTCGGTTATCTTATAGTAGTCGGCTTCAAACTCCCTTTAATAAGGGCCTCTCTAATTTATTTATTCGGCGGAGCGCACCTGTGGTTAAAAGAAGCCGGAATAATCTTGGATAACTGGTACGATCGCTACCAAGCTCTCGCGGGAGCAGCACTTGTACTAGTAATAATTAACCCGGAAACCATATTCACAGTGGGTTTCCAGCTAAGTTTTGGCGCTACTTTCGCCCTGGCCCTTTTCTTTCGTCCAATCCAGAAAACTCTGCCGGTAAAACCCGACTACTTAAACGGAATTATTGCGGCATCGCTCTCGGCCCAGCTAGGAATTTTACCCGTTTTGACCGTCCACTTTGGGAAAATCCACCCCTGGGCACCATTTATCAATCTCATCGCGATACCCGGGGTAACCGCCGTACTCTATCTGGGTATCGTTGCAATAACCTTCGGGCAAGTTGTTCCCGGATTATCCTGTCTTGGTACCATTACAGGCAAGGCTATACTTTTCTTTCGGGGAGCAATAGAAAAAATCTCGATCCTTCCGCTGGCTAAGGTTCAACTATCTTCGCCCTCTCCATTATTCCTGCTAGCTTACTTTGTTTTGCTCTTTTGGTTCAAAAGGAGACTGGAATCCACCAGTGAAAAATATTTAAGATGAGATAAAACCAAGAGATGAAACTAAAAAGACATTAAAGAAGGAGACAAGGACTCAATCCGAAGGAACAGGGCTTGTAAAAATTTCCTTTTGAGTAGTTTTTCGGATTTTTGCAGACCAGGACCCAGCAGTTAATCGAGCCCAACTCCTGGTTTCACCCTAAATAAGAGGGTTAAATTCAAATAATAACCAGCAATTCTTAAGGATAATATCCTCGATTGACTGCCGGACCAACAACAAGCTGATTCAGCCCAATGTAAGCCCTTTGGTATTCTCAGCTAGCATTGGTAAAAGTGAAGGACATAACTATTCCTGTTCACCTTCCTCCACATCAATGTAGGTTTTCCGTTTTGAATCCCACTCTCTTTTAAACCAACTCCTCCCGTACTCCCTCACCCTTTTTCTTAAGAACGGTATCAGCCCGACCAGACCAATCACGTCTGTCACTATACCGGGAGTCAATAAAAAAGCCCCCGAGATGAGCAGTATGACTCCGTCGATAAGCTCTTCCGCTGGCATTTGACCTCTACGGAGCTTCTCTCTCATTCTTCCTAACACCGATAACCCTTCCTTTCTCGCTAACAACGCTCCTACTACTCCGGTCCCCACAACCACCAGGGCAGTCATGAGATATCCGATAGCATTTCCGACTTTTATTAACAGATAGATTTCGACAAGAGGAAGTGCAGTAAAGAGGAAAATGAGCCTCACTGACATAATAACCAACTCGCTAACGCTTTATCCGAAGGGAAATATAGGTTTATGAACCTATCGGCTCCATTCCCTTATAATCCCTTTCAGCTCCGTTTTCATTTTTTCCAGGGCCTGCTTTCGATGGCTGATTTTGTTCTTTTCTTCTTCGCCAAGTTGAGCGAGAGTCTTATCATAACCGTCCGGGACGAACACAGGATCGTAACCAAACCCCGCGTCTCCTCTCGGTGCCTGGGTTATCCTACCTTCAAGAACTCCCCTGGATACGTACCTTTCTTCCGAAGATATAAACAGGGTCGCCACGGTAACAAACCTTGCATCCCTATCCTTAACATCTTCCAACTTTTTCAGGAGAAGCTCTAGATTTTCCTTGTCCGTCGGATCAGGTCCGGCAAATCTTGCGGAACGAGGCCCGGGGGCTCCTGATAGAGAAGTTACTTCCAGGCCAGAGTCGTCGCTTATTACTGGTAGACCGGTGTGTTCACTTATTGTCCGCGCTTTTTTAAGAGAGTTTTCTAAGTATGTATCCCCGGTCTCCTCCACTTCCGGGAAGTCTCGATCGTGGAAAGAAAGAATTCTAAGGCCCTTATCCACCGAGGAAAGAATTCTCTTCGCTTCCTCGACCTTTCCCGGATTTTTCGTGCCTAATAATAGTTTAAAATTATTCACTTTCCATGGAGGCCAAGCCGCCCAGGTCAAGCTCTTCGGCGTAGTGGCAGTGAACGTAATGATCGTCTTCTATCTCCCTGAAGTCCGGCTCCTCTTCACTGCAATCCGGCTCGCTGTAGGGACAACGAGGATGGAAATAGCAACCGGAAGGTGGATCTACCGGCGACGGAACGTCTCCTTCTAGAACGATCCGTTCGGATTCAAAATCAGGGTTTGCCACGGGTACTGCGGACATCAACGCTTCAGTATAGGGATGTTTTGGGTCGGAGAATAGTCTACCCACGGAACTAAGCTCAACTATCTGTCCCAGGTACATTACAGCAACCCTATCGCTGATATGCTTAATTACCGAGAGGTCGTGTGCGATAAAGAGATAGGTCAAACCGAACTCGTCCTGGAGGTCGTCCAGCCGGTTTAGGACCTGAGCCTGAATTGACACGTCAAGGGCGGAAACGGGCTCATCCGCAATGATCAACTGGGGGTCGAGCGCAAGAGCTCTTGCCACGCCTATCCGCTGTCTCTGACCACCGCTGAATTCGTGTGGGTAGCGCTTCATGTGATTCTCGGTTAATCCGACCGCTCGGAGTAGTTCCTTTACCCTGTCTTGCCGCTCCTTTTTGGAGCCGATGCCGTGGACGACCAATGGTTCTCCAACGATACTGGCAACAGTCATCCTGGGGTTCAGCGAAGAATAGGGATCCTGAAATATTATCTGCATGTCCCGGCGAAGTCGTTTTAGCTCTCCTTTACCGGCCTGAGCTATATCAACCACTCTCCGATCGCCGTTGCCCAACTCTTCGCTCCGAAACAACATCTGACCCGCCGTGGGCTCTATCAACCTCAGGATGGTTCTACCGGCGGTGGTCTTGCCACAGCCACTCTCTCCTACCAATCCGAGTGTCTCTCCTTCGCGGATGAACAGATCCACGTTATCTACAGCTTTTACGTGACCAACGACTCTCCTGAAGACTCCTTTGCGAACAGGGAAGTACTTCTTCATTCCCGTAACGTCAAGTAACCGATCAGGCTCCATTTCTACCACTTAGGCTCACCTCTATTAATGATCAATATGCAACCAGCAGGAAGATTTATGACCTTCGGCGACCTCTTCTAACGGGGGGTCTTCTTTTCTACAAATATCCATGACGTGAGGGCACCTGTTGTTGAACGGACAACCATCGGGAACCTCGTAGGGGTCGGGCACTACACCTTTTATGGGTTCCAGTCGTCCTTTGTCAACGTCCAGGGACGGAATGGATTCCATCAGTCCCTGAGTATATGGCATCGTCGGGTTATGGTATATTTCGTGGACTTCCCCGCTCTCGACTATCTTTCCGAGGTACATCACGACTACGTAGTTCGTAATCTCCGCAATTACACCGAGGTCGTGAGTAATAAACATTATCGACGTATCGAACTCTTCCTGGAGGTCCCCCATCAGTTCGAGAATCTGGGCCTGGATAGTCACGTCCAGGGCGGTCGTGGGTTCGTCGGCTATCAACATGGTGGGGTTACATGATAAGGCCATGGCAATCATCGCCCGCTGTCTCATACCACCGGACAACTGGTGGGGATACTCATCCACTCGCTGGGCGGGCAGTGGAATCCCGACCTCTTCCAGCATCTGGATTGCGATCGTCTTTGCTTCCTTCTTTCCAACGTCCTGATGTAAAGTTATGGCTTCCATTATCTGATTACCTATCGTGAAGACGGGGTTTAAGGACGTCATCGGCTCCTGGAAGATCATGGCGAGCTCGTTACCCCGGATCGAGCGATACTTCTTTCCTTTGGGGTCAAGTTTTGTCAGGTCCAGGCTCTCGCCATTTCTATGATACTGGATCTCTCCACCCTCGATCTTTCCGGGCGGCATTGGAACCAATCCCATTATGGAAAGAGCTGTAACGGACTTGCCACAGCCGCTCTCTCCTACGACTCCGAGAGTCTGCTGCTTATCTATGTCGAAGCTAACTCCGTCTACAGCTTTTACTACACCATCCTCCGTATAGAAATACGTCTTTAGGTCATTAAGTTCAATTAGTGGCATAAATCCCCCAGAAAAAAGTCATCGATCAAATGATAGACAGGAACAAACTGGTCAACATAAAAGAAGCTGCCAATACAGAAGTCGCAGTCCTTTTAGGATCAGTCTGCTCGTCTCTACCAAAAACAGTACTAGAACCACCGGCACCAAATGCTCCACCCAGCCCGGCGTGTTCGCTCATCTGAATTAGTACTATACCTATAAGTCCGAGAGAGCTTAAATAAAAAATAGCTCTAATTATTATAGCTAACATCTTACCTCCCGTTTATCTTATTACTTAAATTTCATCTTCGCAAACGAAGCTAGAAACCGTGCTAAGAATTCATCAGAACTTCAAGCAACTGAGTGTCCTGAGCAGTAGTTATTTTTACGTTAGACCTTTCACCTTCTACCACTCTTGGCCTAATTCCACCCATCTCCATAACTATTCCCGCATCGTCCGTAAAATAACAATCGCTCTCAATCGCCTCTTCGATGGAATCTAGATGCAAATCTCTTTTGAAACATTGAGGGGTCTGAACTTTTACGTGTCGATCCCTATCTATCGTCGACCCTGCGTAACCTTGATCATTGGCACGAATCGTATCCACAGGTTTGACCCCGGGAAAAGCAGCCCCATGCTCGATCGTTGCATCCATCAGGTTAACAATTAAATCGGAACTAAAATTCGGTCTTGCTCCATCGTGTATACAGACATAATCCGTTTCAGCAACCATTACTCCGACTCGGGAGGAATCCTGCCTTCTCTCTCCACCAGGAACGAAATCAACTGTCGTACCAGAAAGCTTTTCTCCCAGAGGGGCCAAAACTTTTCTCCGAAGCAGGTCTTCTTCTTCCTCGTTGTAAACGAATACCAGTTCATCCATTATTCCGGAAGTGATAAATGATTCAACAGAATAGGTCAAAACTGGTTTGCCAAGTATTTCCCTGTATACCTTATTTACCCCTTCACCCATTCTGCTGCTTTTACCGGCGGCAAGAATTACGGCCCCCACCGACTGATCTTGATACATCTTCCTAAATTTAACCTTCTTCCTCAGACGAAGAACTGGTCAACTGGCTTATTTCATTCCCGGACAGATCAACGATATATATCTCCCAAGATCCAGTTCTGTCAGAATTAAATATTATTTCCGACTCACCGGACCATCTTGGATTTACATCCTGAGAATCGTTGGTCGTTAACCTTGTCTCATCACCGCCATCAACGTCGATTACGTAGATATCCGTATTGTCATCACGTTTGGAGACAAAAGCCAGCCTCTCTCCTTCCGGCCCCCAGTCCGCTCCCCAGTCGTCGTGTTCGTTGTCAGTAATCCGCGTTTTATCTTCCGAACCACGATCCATCAGGTAGAGTTCGAAATCGTCCTCATCTTTACTGGAAAATACTATCCGGCCAGAATCAGGAGAAACGGATGGTTGCCAGTTCTGAATTTCCGGCCCCTGATTAAACATGGAACATCCAGCCAGAGAAAAAACCAATCCACCAATAAGCAGACCTAAAAGCAGATATCTTTTCATGCTCCGGTTCCACCTCGCAAAAACCGACTATTAGATCGACAGTATATAAAACCACTAACAACTTGATAGAAAATTACCTAATTCGATAAAACTTATAACAGCAAACAACAACAATAGCAAAGTTTAGGGTCGACTTGACCTTTTTGCAATGTTATGATATCCTTAAATTC
>CAZYPS010000089.1:0-7498 GCA_964649445.1 uncultured Thermotogae bacterium
TCGAACGAAACCTCAAGCGGAGCTTTACCTTCGGTTGGGTCGGCGGTAAACCTGGCAACTGGGTTTTCATTGAGAGGAGAACAACCGGATAGAAAGAGACCGAGAAAAATCAAAAAAGTGGCTAATAAAAATATACTGTTCCTCTTCATAGACTTTCACCTTCCTGGCACACGGTTATTATATGGAATCCGAGAAAAAAACCAACTATTCGTCTTCCATACGTATCAAACCCAATACCGGCCTCTCGGTTCTGGATAGAATCCCAAACCTGGTCCCGCAACGTAAAGATTATTCGGTCCGGGAAGTTCCGGCAAGTTTTTCGGGCGAGCGAGATGTCTAAAACGAGGGTTCGTTGATCGACTCGCCCGGAGACACTATTATGAGGGGAGCATGAGCAAAGAACCCAGCAACGTCGACTATCTTGCCCGGAGTGATAACTCCAAGAAAGAGACGAAGTTCGACCGGAAGGAGTTAGCCGAAATTTTAAAGATTGTCGTTACCTGCACAGTCTTTCTGATTATCGTCTCGGCAACTCCGCTATTTTCTCCTCTCGTTGCCGGAGCGAAGGGGGATGAGGAACCGAAAGCCAGCCTGGAAGGTTTCAGCCTTCTCCGGTACGAGACCGATCTTTCCTGGAAACTGTCGGGAAAAAAAGCGAGCAAGGATGACGAGCTTTTGCTGGTTAGAGAATTTGAATTGACCGTCAGAAAAAAAGATTCCGGAACAGAAGAACCTATTTACAAATTCTCCGGTGAAAAGATAAGGCTAAGGTACGATGATAAAGAAAACGTCGCCGTAATACCGGAAAAGGTGGAAATCGTGATCGAGAACGAACTCGAAGGAACCGCCAGGGGAGTGAAATTCGACTTTTCCACCGGCAAAGTCTCCGGGGATGAATTAAACCTAACCCAAACCGGAACTGAAAATGGAATCTCCCTGGAAGGAGCCGGATTCGAGTACGATTACGAGAGCAATAAACTGGTCCTGACCGAAGCTTTCCGAATCGAAATCGATACCACTAACGGTAAACGTCTCGAAATTACGGGTGATCAACTTACCTGGATCCGGGGAGACCAGCTACACGCCGAGGGAGACGTACTGGCAAAGACCAATTCGGGCTGGGAACTTACCGCCGGGGAAATGAGCTGGGATCCGAGCCGGGGTATTCTGAAATGTTCCGGTCCGGTCCTTGCCGTAAAAGGGGTTGTACGAGTCGAGGGCAAAGCACTAACGTATAGCAGGGATAACGAAGAAATTGACGTCAGAGGGGCAACAATGGTAATGAAGGGAAAGTAGATGTTAAAGGTCGAGAACGTATCGAAATCTTACGGGTCAAACCGGGTCCTTGACGGATTAAACCTTGAATTCGAGCGGGAGCAAATCAGGTCCTTCCTCGGACCGAACGGAGCCGGCAAGACGACGACATTCAACATCGTATCAGGAGTAGAAGCCCCGGACGGGGGCTCGGTCCACCTCAACGGGGAAAACGTATCGCGCCTGCCCGTCCACCTCAGGGCGGCCAGAGGGATAACCTACCTTACTCAGGAAAATTCCCTATTCAGAGGTCTGACAGTGGGGGAAAACATACAGGTCTTCCTGGACGGTGTAAAGACAAAAGCCAGGGATCAGGTGCCAGACCCATCTCGATTTCTGGACCAATTAAATATCGGGAAACTAAAGGAAAGAACCGTTAACAACCTATCCTCCGGGCAGAAGCGGAAGGTCGAGATAGCCCGCGCCCTGGCCCTCGCCCCGGACTACCTGCTCCTGGACGAACCGTTTTCCGATCTCGATCCAAGATCGGTGGAAGAAATAAAGGACGTTCTGGTCTCGCTAAAGGAGGAAGAAGATATTGGCGTCGTACTGTCGGACCACCGGGCGGAGGAGGCGTTGTCGATTTCCGACTATAATTACCTGCTGGACGAGGGAAGGATAATCGCCGAAGGGGATTCCGACGAAATTGTCGAGTCGGAACCGGCGAAGAAATCGTATTTCGTGGAGAAATGAATAATAAAATCTAAGCGCAGACTTCCATCACCCGCGCGGGTGGTCGGAAGCGGAAATTTCGGGCGGAAGTGGAGGCCCCTCTTAAAATTAGTAGTGAAATGATAATATGTCTTAATGAGGATTCTCCGGTAATTGTTCGACAAAACCGCAGGCGATTTCCCCGGCGTGGAAATCGCTGCTTCCGATCTCGGCCTCGCTCCCCATGCTTCCAGAGGAAGCATGGAACCGTGCCCGCTCGGCCTCCGATGGGATTTTCCTGAACAATTACCGGAGAACTTGAACGTATGGGTTACGGCCCGAGAAATTTCCAGCGACGCGGCGCATATGTCTGACCGAACCGGGAATTACCTGAGGCTTGCATCAGGTAATTCCCGGGGAGGGATATTGCCTTGACCGAGTGAGATTAAATGTTTATGCGTAATTCTTCTTTTAAGGGAGAATCACTATCATGAACAAAAGGGTTTGAGCACGCGAGTCGGAAATTTCCCGGGCCAGAGGATCCAGAGGTTTTATCGTCAGAGCCCAGCGAAGCGGCCTGCTGGAAGTTGCTAAAAATATAAGTGGTCGAAAGAGGAAATTTCGGTCGGGCGTGGGAACCCGACCCCCTCGAGGTTGCTGAAAATATAAGGAGAGGGAAAATGAAGAGGTATATTTCGCGCCAGATCGTCGGATTATTTCTCGTCTCGCTGATCGGGCTGGTTTTATTTACGTCGCTAACCCTCGCCGTACAGCTTTCGGACCTTATCTTGACGAGAAGCGAGACCTTCACCACCGTGTTCAGGCTGCTCGCGCTGAAGGTCCCCGAATTCCTCGGCTTCGCCCTGCCCATCGGCCTGGTGGTTTCGACTTTCATCATTCTGGCCAGGTTAATAAACGACCGGGAAATCCTGGCTTTCCAGCTGGGAGGTTATTCCCTCAAACGGATAGCCTTCCCGATAATACTGATCGGAATCCTCGTGAGCCTCGCCGGTTTCGGAGTAAACAACTACTTGGTCCCCTGGGCGAACTACGAGTACAGGGAGGAAATTTACCGAATCACCAAAAACAGTCCTCTACCAAGAATACAATCCGACCTCTTCTTCAAGGATCCGAGCGGGAGGATGATCTACGTCGGTCAGTACGACGAGGGAAAAGAGAGGGTCGAGGAGATATTGATATTCAACTCAGAGGGGCTAGACCTCCCGGGACTCGAATCCCCCGGGAACTACCCCGAACTACTGTCCAGTCAATCGGGGTCGCTTACGGACGAGGGCTGGAGCTTGAAAGGAGGCAGACTGGTCGGACTCGGCAAATCGGGCGAAGTAAATTACGCGTTGACATTCGACGAGCTGAATATCAGCGTGGACAGCGCGATCGAAAACCTCGTCTTCGGGGCCCGAAAGCCCAACGAAATGAGGGTAAGGGAGCTAAGGAGGAACGCGGTAGCAGCCGAGAAGGCGGGAAAAGCCGCAGCTAAGCTGAAGTTCGCTTTTCATTCCCGGTTCTCTCAGCCCCTGGCAGCTCTTGTTTTCGTGCTCTTCAGCGCTTCCCTGAGCCTGCTGCTCCGCCATCAAAGTAAAGCGGTTGGCATTCTGTTAGCGCTCCTCTCGGTCGGAGGATATCAGGGAGTACTGCTCTGGGCGAAAAGCTCCGCAAGACAGGGCGCACTCAATCCGGCCCTGGGCGCCTGGCTGCCGGACCTGATATTCGGCACCCTGGGGTTGATACTGTTTCTACTGCTGGATAGGACGGGGTTCGGATCCCTAAAATCGCGGCTAAATCAAAATTCTCGAGATTAACAGTGAGTCACCTGAGCAGGAAGTGGGCTTTCACGATAACGGTTCTCCTGATCTCCGGTGCTATAATCTCTTCCTTCCCCGTGAATTACAGGGCCGAAACGGAACTCGAAGCGGACCTGCTCGAAATTTCCTCAGACAGGACCGTTGCCGAGGGAAACGTTCGGCTTACTCGTCCCAGCTGGTCCCTTACCTGTAATTATCTCGAACTGAAAGGAGAAGCCGGTACGGACGGAGTAAAGGCAAAGGGGAACGTAAACCTGAAATCGGATAAGTTCACCGCCAGTGCCGAGCGGTTATCCGGCGAGCTAGCCGAAGTAGGATCGGACGAGTCGGTTGAATTAACTCTTATTAAAGCGAGCGGTAAGTCCGGTCCGGTAAGCTTTGCCGGCGAGGAAATCGGTCTAACTATAGAAAAGGGTGAGCTAAATTCACTGAGAATCAGGTCAAACGCCGAACTCTCACTCGACGAGAACTCTACTCTCACGGGGGACAAAATCCTGGCAACTAAATCCGAACCGGGCTGGGATTTTGAAGTAACCGGGGATCCGGGTTACGAAACCGAATCCACTTCTCTCCGGGCCGAGAGGATCGCGGGTAAGATAACACCAGGGCCCGAAAACTCCAGTCAGGATGGGACCGTAATTTCTCGGGGGATAACTGCCGAAGGAGACGTGCAGTTTCTCCGACCCAATTGGTCCCTAAATACCGACTTCCTGGAACTGAAAAAGGGCGGTGGAATGGAGAAGCTTTCAGCAGAAGGAGATACCAAGATTGATCTCGGAGATAATTCATCGCTCTCGGGAGGCAAACTGGAGATCGAAAAGTCCGAACGGGGCTGGGATTTTGAAATATCGGAAAACTCCGAATTAAGAGGGGAAACCACCAGCCTGCAAGCCGAGACAATCGCGGGAACGCTATCAACCGATACCGAAGGCGATCCAGAGGTATCAGGTCTTACCGCCAGAGGGATTGCGGGACGAATAGAACTGGCGGACGGAAAAGGGGAAAGAAGAAAAATCCAGTTCCTGGGCAAGTCCGCCGATCTTGACTTCGATGGTTCTTCGACATTGAGCCGGGTCGACTTAAGTGAAAGCTCCTTCAGTAGCTGTGAGGGATGCCAGTGCAACGGCTGCGCTTACTCGGTTTCCGCCGATCGGACTACCCTGATCGATCGAGAATTGGTACTTGCCCGATCCGCGACGCTAAAGTCATTCGGAATTCCGATTAACTGGTCCCCCCTCTTCTTTTTACCCCTAAAAGACGTAGGACTACCCAGACGACCGTACTTCCCCCGGGTCGGATACGCTTCCGAAGAGGGGGTAACTCTGAGCGGGGCGTTTCCCGTCTACTTCGACAAGAACCACTACGGCAACGTCCTGGTGGACTATTTTTCCCGACAGCAGGGGCTGGGGCTGGGGGTGGACTATTACTCGGGTAGCGGTCCGATAACCGGCGTCGGGGAAATTTACGGAACCTATAGATTTTTTGGTGAGAGCTTCTTTCGAGTGGATGGTACTTTTTCAGCCGACTCTCTGGACAGGGTTGAGATTACTACGGACCTGGAAATCGAACAGGGACCGTTTAGAGGAACCAATTACGACCAAAACGAGTGGAGCCTAATACTTTCGGGGAACACAAATGGACCAAGCTGGAAAGCTCTGGTTTCCCGAACTGAAAAGCCCGAAAACGAGGAAAAGACCGAGCACATCATCAAAAAGCTCCCGGAAATTTCGCTGTCCCGGGAAAAATCCCTCGAACTATTGTCACTTAGTTACGGACTCCGGACCAGCCTCGGTTATTACAGGGAGGATAAAACCGATTGGTCCGCAGTTCGTTCCGGCGGAAGAGGAAAGATCGGCGGAAACTTAAATATTGAACCTCCCTCCCTGGGTTCTCTGACTTTCTCATTCGAAGGAGAAGGCTGGGGGAACCCGTACTACCTCGAACAAGGTGAAGGAGTTACGACTCGGGCGTGGATGAACCTGGAACCCGAGCTGGCGGTTGAAGGTCCTGGTACTCTAAGCCTCCAATTTATTCATCGGGATGTATTTGGAGAGTCGCCGTTCGACTTCGATCGGGTAGAGCGGCGGGACCAGTTTAACTTTGACTACGAGAGTAGCCTTGAGAATATCAACCAGAACCTGTCTTTCCACTACGATTTCGTGCCCGACGACGGGTTTTCGAATGCTAGGTACGAGGTCGGGTTCAGCAGGAAGTCTCTCGACCAGAAATTTACGGTTAATTACGATATCTCGGGAACTACCCTGTCTTCTATCAAGACGAATTCCACCTATTCCAGGGGGAAATTCGAGCTGAACCTATCGTCCGGCTACAACTTTGCCGGGAGTTCAATCACGCAGTCGATGTTCGGTTTAGAATTCTCCTCCGAAAGCGCAGTCGCGGGGATTCGGTTAAAAAGCATTCCGTTCGAGACATGGTTGGAGAAAGTATCCGGAAAATTGGAGCTGGAATTTCTCGATAGCTGGTCGCTCAGCTTGAAAGGAAAATACGACATTCAAGCAGGAAAGCTAGATTTACTCTCTTATACCCTCCATCATACGATCCAGAATTGTTTAACGGTTGGAATCACGGGAACTAAATCGGAGTTCTGGTTCGACATGGAACTCGTAGGTTTTTGATTATCTCCCTAGAATCTATCTTGTTTCGTCTCCGTGTCCAGTTTACTTAACCCCCGGGCTTCCCGGACCGAGTAGTGGGTATCGAGAGTCCCGACCAGGTATGGAGTTCCTTGAACCAAGCAGCATGGGCTCAAATTGCCTACGAAGAGAAACCATGTCTAAAGTATTCTGCTCCCCTCTCTGGTAATTGTTCGATAAAACCGCAGGTGAATTCCCCAGCGTGGAATTCACTGCTTCCGAACTCGGCCTCGCTCCCCGCCCTTTTAACGAAAGGGCGGAACCATGCCCGCTCGGCCTCCGATAGGATTTTACTGAACAATTACCAGAGAACCTGAAGGCGTACAGTGGCTATTTTGGCTAGGGCTCCGGGCCGAGAAAATTCCAGCGACGCGGCGCATATATCTGACCAACCCAGCACTTAACTGAGATATGTCACTTGGGTTAAGTAAAAGTAAATTGAACTAGTTCTGGCTGCCATTAACAAATACTTTACCAGATTCAAACCAGGGAAGGTTCCTCAGTTAAGTGCTGAGGGAGGGATATTACAATAACCAAGCAAGTTTAACTGTTTATGAGTGATACTTACTCCAAAAGAGATACACTACCATGAAGGGAACAGTTTGAGCACGCGAGGCAGAAATTTCTCGGCCCGGTAAGCCCGGAGGTGGTATCTACCGGGTATGGAGATCCTGCCTTCTTTGTTTTCTAAAAAAGGTCCCGAGTTTGGTTAGAGAGCCACTAAAAGATTCAGTGGTGGATGAAATAATAAGTTTCTCTCAACTCCCTTTGACCAGATCCAGGAGTGAGTCTTCGACTCCCCTGTCTTCCTCGAGATCAAACCTGGTTATCTCTTCGATTTTTTCCATCCAGTTTTGCTGATACTTAGCAAGATGCCGGGTGTTTTTCTTTATCTCTTTTACCGCTTCGTCGAACTCGTACTCGCCGTTCAGGTAAAGAGCGAGTTCCTTGTAGCCGATAGTCTCCCAGGCACCCCAGTCCGGACCGAATCCTTCCTCCATGAGAGCTTCGACTTCGTCCGTCAGACCTTTTTCCAGCATCCTATCTACCCGTTCG
>CAZYPS010000090.1:0-7453 GCA_964649445.1 uncultured Thermotogae bacterium
CCCGCTCGCCTCCGATAGGATTTTCCTGAACGGTTTCCAAATCCATATTTTTTACACAGTTGTTTCTACACTATCTCTGGGTGTCGATGCAGTACCATCTCCGACCATAATTCTCAGCCTGACCTTACACTAATTGGTTCCATTTATTGGCAACCACAGTGATTTGAAATATTTAGAGACATAGCATATTTGATATTCTCCTCAGCCATTTCAGCCGAGATCTTATTGAGAAGATCGTAAATATCCTCTCGGTCTCCCTTCAGAGTTGTTGCGGTAGCCCCAATTTTGATCTCCTCCACGGAGGAAGACTCAATCACTTCGATGACTTCGTTGACAGGATCCACTATATCAGTAGTCCCCAACGGGTAAAAGATAATCTGACACGTGATCAGGTCGCCGGCTTCTTCCATAGGGAACAGAAAAACCCTCCTCTCTTTTTACCCGCCAGTTCGTTCTCCCGCTGCCAGGAAATATCCTCACTCTCGGCATCGGGAGGGATAAAAAGACACTCTTCGCTGGCCTGTAGTTTGTCGCTTTCGATTCGATTTAACTCTTCCGGCGTTGTAAATTCAGCGTGGTAAAACACCGACTCCTTTGATTTAGCCTGCTCTTTGTACATTTCACCCCACGCCGAATCAGCCGTTATGGTACCGATCAGCACTTTTCCTCCGGGCTTAACTACCCGAAGCATTTCCTGAACGAATTCTCGCTTAACCTCGTCCGGAATAAATTCAATCGTCGCCATGGAAAAAGCATCGTCGAAACTCCCATCAGAAAAATCCAGATCCGTCGCGTCCATCTTCTGAAAACTTATTTTGAGTTCCTCATCCAACTCTTTCACCTTTTTCCGAGCCTTTTCCAGCATGGGGCGAGAGACGTCAACCCCGACAACTTCCAGACCCTTTCGGGCAAGCTTGATACTAAAATTTCCCGTCCCACAGCCCACGTCCAAAACTCTGCTTCCCGACTCCGGAGTAAACAAGGAGAAAGCCAGTTCAGTTTCAACTTCGTCGACAAAATTGCCGAGTTCGGTATCATACCAGCTCTCGTATTCAGGAACTTTTTCTTCATCAAAAATCATCCAATTCCCCCCGTCAAAATTAGGAACACTTTCCGGGTTCAAAAGAGCTTCAACCGGTGCATCACTCTTATTTTCACGCGGATAAACTTCTTCCACCCGAGAAAACTTCACCAACACTTGCCCCGGAGAGGAATCAGCTGAACAGATATTACCAGGGAGGAGCCCTTTTATCCAATCAGTCAATCGAGTCCGGTTCCCTATTTTTACCAAATACGGGACCAAAATGTAGAGTACAGAAAATTTCTCAAGGATCATGTTCTCGATGGACTGCTGGGTGCTGGATCTATTGCCGGTAAAGAAAACATTCCTAATCTTCCAGTTTTGTGATTACAAGCCCCGCACTCTGGTGCAGGGTAATTCACTCTACCGAAAGGTAGGTGCCTTCAAAGCTCTGGTTTTCAGAAGTCTCGGATTGGGCTAATCACAAAACATATACCTATTCGGCCAGCTTGTCCATTACGCCTAACTCTCTTTCGAGCTTCTCCCACTCCTGCTCATCCTGAATATAATCCGAAGCTGATGGATATAATATAAAGCTCTCTCTGAACAGGTGTTTTGACATTACAGGGATGAAGTCTTCAGTGAATCTCTTTTCCGCAACCCGATATTCATCATCATCGTCCTGTACCAATTTTATAACCCCAACCAGGTCTTCCTTTAAAACTTCGTGTTCTTCTCTCGAGGTCTCGGTATATTTCCTCAGCCCTCTTTCTTCCAGTTTTGGAAACAAAGCCTGCTCCTCTTTGAGAGCGTGCAGATCTAACTTTTTATAATAGTATTTCAACTTATCGATAGATTCCCCTCCCCCAACTTCGAAATCCCTTTTTAACGCCTGTAGCCTGTCGACGTTGGTTACGTGCTCCCGAAAAAGCCCTGAAATGGGATGACCTGAAGTAAGCTCGAGCTCTTTTCGATCCAGATAATCTTCTAATTCTGACAGGGATACAGTAAAAATACTTTCGAGAGGTATTCGAGGATCGTTACACCCCTCCAGTTGAAATTCTTCATCCAGCAAATCCTCAGTCGTATCGACAAAAGTTCTGGCCCCGAATTTTTTCAAATCCCCAATCAGTTCTTTCCTTATCACCGCAAGTTCATCCTCAGTGGCACCCTGGGCTCTGGTAATGAGCTTTTTAATCTCAGTTTCAGCCACATTCTCCATTTGGCCTTTCATTTATTTCACTCCGAAGAATATTTCCAGCGGAAATAGTTTATTATTCAACGACCTTATGTTAAAGAGGCAATAACTCTTTCAAGCTACCTTTTCCTTCAAATCCTCTATCATGTGATGATACTTCTCGTGAACACCTTCGCCGATTATTTCCCGCTCCACCCGGCCGTACGCGTCCAGCAATTCGGTCTTTTGGTCGTCGTATAGCTTTTCCTCGGCCAAGGGATAGAGAAGTTCGTCCTCCTTCTGGATATGCTGATCGGCAATTTCAGCAAAAAAGTCAAGTTTTGCAATGGGCGATATAACTGGGCTCGTTGGGCAAATTAAACCTTCTACTCACGAGCAACAGAAAAGGTGTTTCTAAAAGAAAGAGTCAAGGGACCCGCTCCAGGGAACGGGGTTTGGAGAAAAACCAGTTGGCCAGGTACCCTGACCTTAACAGGATAAGTCACGGCATCCGGCGCTCAATCGAGCGCTACGAGTCAAAAGAGATAAGTAGTTATTTTATTTGCTCAGCTAGCTGTTCCCCCAGCTCGACTGCCTTCTCCAGATCTTTTTCGTCCGGTGACCCCTTAACTTCGACCGCACCCAGAAGTTCGGCTGAGGTACTGCCAACCAGTTCCGAGAGATCCTTAACAGCTCCGCCGGCCCAACCGTGGGACTCGACCACGCCAAAGTACCTGGTTGGTGGGTTCAACTTCTTGGCAAGAGTGGCGATATATATGATTTGGGGATGTGGACCGGCCAGAACGGTTGGCGTGCCGAATACTACTCCGGCACTGTCCACCAGTTCTCCGGCCAGGGTATCCAGACTCCGAGAAGAGACCTCAAACGGAACGGCATCCACACCTTTCGCGGCAATGGACTCAGTCAGAGCGTGAACCATTTCAGCGGTACTACCCCACATGGAGATGTAGGGAATCAGAACCTTCTCCTCTACCTCGGAGCTTGTCCAGGACCGGTGAGCCTCGAGGATTTTCTCGGGGTTCCGGTAGATTACCCCGTGGCTGGGAGCGATGGTATTTATTTCGTACTCCTCAAGCTTGTCCAGTGCCTGTTTCGCTCTCGGTCGAAACGGCATCATGATCTCCCCGAAGTAGTCCTTCGCCCGCTTCAGAACGTCATCTCCGAATTCGTCGGCGTAAAGCTTCGGTGTAGCTATGTGAGCACCGAAGAAATCGGAAGGAAAAAGTATTCCTTCCTCCTGAAAATAAGTGAACATGGTCTCGGGCCAGTGAAGCCAGGGAGCATCGATGAATTCGAGTGTCTTGTCCCCCAGGTCGAGTGTCTCCTTACCCTCGACGACGCGGAACCTTTCTTCCGGCATATCGTAAAGAGAAAGGGCCATCTCCTTCCCTTTTTCCGTCGCCAGTATCTCCGCGTCCACGGCAAGCGATGCCATGTGGCTTAGGCCGTTCGCATGATCCGGTTCGGCGTGGTTCATAATTAGATAATCCAGACTTTCGGGGTCGGTAATTTTCCCGACTTTCTCTTCAAGGTCCACTTCAAATCCGGGGTTAACCGTATCTAACAGTGCCGTTTTATCCTCACCCTGAATCAGGTAGGCGTTGTACGTAGTTCCTTCAGGCAGGGGCACCAGCTTGTCGAAAAACTTCCTCTCCCAGTCCCTCACACCAACCCAGTAAACGTCGGACGATATTTCTCTTACTTCACGTGGAATAGACATAAACTTCCTCCCGTTATGGAAAAATCCTTCCCGATAGAAATTGTTATTCGATTTAATCCCAGTCTAGAAGTCTCCGTTCTCCCTCGAGTTCCTGGATTTCTTTTATGTCCTGCGTTACTTCGAGCGTGCCGAGATATTCTCCCTCCTCGTTCCTGACAGGAAAATACCTGATGTGGACGAATTTAGGCCCCATGCTGATCCAGAACTCCGCTGCTTCCCGGTCTCCAGCTTTGAATCCCTCCAGAATATCATTTACGACGTCGACGCTATCAGGCGGATGACAATTTTGAACCGGTCGGCCGAGCACGGTTTTCGTCCTAGGAAAGATTCTCTCTCCGCCGGAGAAGTACCTGACCCTGTCGTTACTATCGATAAAGGTCACGTCTATCGGCAGAGTCCGAAAGATTCCGTCCAGTTCGGTCGGATTAAGGAAACCGAATTCAAGGCTCTGATCTCCATCTCTCACGGGATTGTAATCGTCGGTCTCAAGAGAACTCACGTCTACCATACCTTTAATTTCCTGAGGTAGCTTCTCCACCTGACCCTTCTCAATACCCTCAGTGACCTCGTAGGGCTGTTTCGGTTCCACGTCGGGGTTCCAGTCGGCCGGGTCTATTTTGTAGTATCCTACCCCCTGGCTCTGATTGTGAATCGCGAGCCACTCGCCGTCGGAGAGCAGTTCCTTTACGGTCGGGTACAAAATGTTATTTTCCCGAAAGACCATGTCAATTGCGCTCTGAGATACCTCGGTGGCAGTTTCAGTTATTTGTTCGATCGGCGGTTTACCCTCCCAGGAATCCCTGTCGAGCAGGCCCAGCAGGTTCTTTATCTTATCCCTGGTCTCGTCGTGCTTTCGCCAGAGAACTTCTGGAACCGAAGTGATCCCGCGACGTTCTATGTAAGGGAACAACAACATTTCCTCACGGGTATAATGAGTCCGACCTATTTTATTTAGTTCGCCGGCAAACTGAGCAAGCTCGCCGAAAGCTTTACCACCTTTCTTTCCCTGCTTCACGTCCTTAACTCTGAGCCCGAGCTTTTCTGCGTCCTTCGTGATTTCCTCGTTTTCCAGATAAAGGTTCTTCAGCGGATGCCCGTCACCGAGCCCCTCTAGGTCGAATTTATCCTGGACGGATTCGCGGAACAGCTCGACGTGAATATCGCACATGCTGGCGATTTCTTCGGCGTCCACGCCCTCTTCCATCATCTCCTGTTCCATCATCGGAATCTCCAGCGGGGATATCTCCCGCAATAGGTCTTTGAATTCCTCCTTTAATTCTCCAATCTCGCCCTTCTCGTTAATTTCCCGCAGCAGCTCTTTGATTCTTTCCTTTTTCGGTTTTTCAGTTTCGTTCATGAATTTTACCTCCTTCTCCCGTCTTAGAGGATTTTCTACCGCTTCACCAATCAATAGTGAATAAATTTACAACCAGGCCTTGAACTTACTCAGGTCATACTGTAGATTAATTATATATCAATGCTAAGTATTAGCAAAGCTATTTAAGGTGATAAAAATCCTTACGGATAAAACCGAACTCTCCGACGAACCAGGAAAAATCTCTCTTTTATTATATAGAATATCTCAGGGTATAAATAAACTAATCCGGGAGAAAGGTAAGGAAAACGATATATCTTCGACTCAGATTCAGACGATCATTTTCCTTTCCGGAGCTCACAATCGAAACAAGAACGTAAGTTCAATAGCCAGAAGATTACAGATCGCCCAACCAACAGCATCCAGGGTAGTTGAATCCCTGGTAGAAAAGGATCTGGTAAAAAGAAAAAGAAGTGAGGTCGACAGAAGAAAGGTAAAACTCGAATTAACGAAAAAAGGGGAGTCAGTTACTGAAGGAATAAACGAAATCAGCCACACCCTCCAGGAAACCGTCCAGGGACTTACGGAAGACCGACAGACTGAACTAAGCCAGGATCTCGTCAGGATTGCCGGCGAAATGCAGAGCAGGGATCATCTGAGTGCCGCTTTGACCTGTCAGTACTGCCGGTATTTCGAACCGGATGGCGGGAACTCCGAAGAGCGTCCCCATCACTGTCAATTAACCGGAGAAAATTTGAGCCAGGATGAAAGTTGTTCTGAATGGGTACACAAAGAAACCGGGCTAAATATGATAAAGTGAGAGAGTATTTACACAGCTTAATTATTTACACAACTTAAAACAGGAGGAAACTTTACAAATGAGTATGTTTTGTTATCAGTGTCAGGAGGCCGCCGGGAACGAAGGCTGTACAGTGAAGGGAGTCTGCGGCAAAGAACCCGAGACGGCAAATCTACAGGATTTGTTGATCTGGCTCCTTAAAGGTATTTCCTACTACGGGGAAAAAGCTAAAGAAGAAGGAGTCACGGACGAAGAAACGAACGTTTTTGTAACGGAAAGTCTTTTCTCAACGGTCACGAACGTAAACTTCGACGACGAATGGTTTGAGCACAGGATAAGTCAAGCACTCGAAATCAGGGACAATATCCGAAGAAAATACGAATCCGCAAATGGCGAATTGGACGAAGCAGAGGTACCGGAGGCAGCAACCTGGAGATCCCACAGAGTTGAGGATTACTACGAAAAAGCAAAAGAAGTCGGAGTAAAGGCTACTGAGGACAAGAACCTTCGCTCCTTAAGGGAACTCCTGATTTATGGAATTAAGGGCATAGCAGCTTACGCTGACCACGCCTACATTCTGGATGAAACTAAAGAAGAAATATTTGACTTCATTGAAAAAGGATTAGCCGCAACCCTGGACGATAGCCTGGGAGTCGATGATTTAGTTAATCTAGTGGTAGAATCGGGGGAGGTTGCCGTAGAAACCATGAAGACTCTGGACGAAGCCAATAGTGGAACTTACGGCGACCCGGAACCTACGGACGTCAACATTGGCGTAAGAGATAATCCGGGCATCTTAATTAGCGGTCACGATCTCAAGGACATGGAAGAGCTTCTGGAACAGACTAAAGGTGAAGGCGTGGACGTCTACACGCATGGAGAGATGATGCCGGCAAACGCCTACCCCGCATTTAAAAAATACGACCACTTCGTCGGCAACTACGGAAACTCCTGGTGGAAGCAGAACGAGGAGTTTGAAAAGTTTAACGGGCCTATTCTCATGACGACCAATTGTCTCGTACCTCCCGAAGATTCCTACAAGGAACGAGTCTACACAACCGGCGTCGTCGGGTTTCCCGGCCTCACACATATTGAAGATAGGAAAAACGGCGGGCAGAAAGACTTCTGGGAGATAATCGATCACGCGAAAAACACGGAACCACCTCAGGAACTGGAAACCGGTTCCATTCCTGGCGGCTTTGCTCACGGCACCGTGTTGAGTAAAGCGGATGAGATTATCGAAAGTATTCAGTCGGGCGACATTAGAGGATTCGTCGTCATGGGGGGCTGCGACGGAAGACACGCTTCCAGGGATTACTTCAGAGACGTCGCCAAAGAATTACCCGACGACACAATTATAATGACTGCCGGCTGTGCCAAGTTCCGCTATAACAAGCTCG
>CAZYPS010000091.1:0-7442 GCA_964649445.1 uncultured Thermotogae bacterium
CAGTTCGGCGCCTTTGGCGAATCCGCTTAAGATCATAAGGAGGTATGATTGATGAAATTGACTAAGTACAAGGTTGGCCTAATAGTAACAGTATTGTTGTCAGTATTGCTGTTGGCCGTCTCGGGATCTGCTTTGACGGAAGACGGTGATGTCTGGATTATCGAGAATCAAACGGACTTTAATAAATTGGTAGGTACAAAGTTAAGCCACGTCGATTTTGACGGGGACTCGATTCCCGACGTAGAAGACGGAGATACTATTGCACTTGACGTTGCCACTCTGGACCAGGATGCTTCTTTGATTATAGACCTGCAAAATATAACGCTTAGACCCACTGATGATGTCAAAGCGTCCGACAGCGTGGTTACTCTTGTCCAGGAAGGGCCGTACAGCGGCGCTCATACAATTGATACGGGACCCAGTTCGACGAAGGATGTTACCAGTAGCATCCTGATTCGGAAAGAGGGTGCGCACATAGAGGATCTCGACTTTGAACCGCTGGGCAACTTGAGCACGAATATAGATAACGCAATTTTGGTCGATATAGAAGACTTCTGTGCTTGTGAAACCAGGGATATGTCGTTCGAGAACCTTCAGATCCCGAATTGTGCTGCCAACGGTAATTTCGATTACGGGATCCGGTTCACCGGTAATATAGAGGATTACGGAAAGAGGAGCTCTAATTACTCGAATGTTGACTTCCGGGATGTCAGAATCGACGGGGTAGGAAGAGACGGAATCAATTTTGCGGACTCCGTTGGTGAGGTAAGCGATCTAATGTTCAGCGAACTATACATTGGAAATTGTGGAGTAAGTGCGACTGGAGGACACGGACTTTACTTTAACAATCATGGAAAGGTAGAAAACGTGAGGATGGAAAACAGCACCGGCCTGAATAAGGAACCGACTGGCAACTACGGCATAGAGAAGAACCAGGACGGAATCAGGATCAACGGAGATTCCGTAACGAAGGTGAGCGGGTTTAGAATTGAGAACTTCGAAATCAAGAACAACACCGACAACGGAATTTACATTATCGGCAACTGGGACGCCACACCTATCTCGGAGATTTCTTCTATAGATTTGACCATCAATAATTCGGAGATATCCAAAAACGGTGACGAACTAGGTGACGGCGTAGTAGAAGGGATGGTCGACGGCGGATTTGGAATACTTGTCGGAGAAATCGGTTTTTCCGACGGAAGTGAACCTCCGTTTCCGGGCTCAACTACATCTGCTTTAGCTGAAATAAAATACAGTCCCGCCAATCTTGATAAAGTTACTCTCGATAACGTGGACGTTTTCGATAATAAAAGCGGTGGAGCGGGATTCTTTGTCTCTACTGTCATAAGCTCCTCGGCTGGATTTGAAGTAACAAACAGCAGGTTCAACGAGAATATAACTGGTGACAACCAGAACGAGCAGAGCTTCGGGTTAACCGTCGCTTCTTATGAAGGCATCAACGGAGTTGAGATAAAAGAATCACAGTTCCACGATCACGATGGTGGTCTAGATAGCGTTGCCATAGAAGGTCTGCCGGAACAGAATTTGAGCGATGGAATAGCGCTTCTGGCCGCCTATCAGGACGGCGCTCACGACGAAGTCGAGGACGTAATGATTGAGAACACGACCGCCAGCAATAACAACACCGGGAATAACCCTTCTGAAGAAGTCGAGTCCGGTTACGGCAACGGACTCAGGGTCGAAGGTGCAACTGTCGACGGTATTAACGTAACCAAAGTTGGCAAGTTCGATGAGAACGGACTCAACGGGATTAAGGTGTTTGCGAAAGAGACCGTCAGGAACGTAAATCTTAAAGATACCGACGACGACGGAACGAGGGAGATTACCGCCAATGGCAACGGCAACATGGGTCTCTTGGTTGAAAGCAGTGACGGGAGTGTCGAAGGTGTCAACGTCCTTAACGCTGAATTCGGCAAGGAAGGGAGTAAAAACAGTGCCAACGGTGTCAGGTTGGTTACCAGAAGCTCCGATGGCAACATAGGCTCAAATGATCCTGACGGAGCGATACACTTTGACGATGTATCCGCCAGTTACAACCTGGGCTTCGGTATCGAGTTAGATTCAGAGGGAGACTTTCTTAACCCTTCCAGTAACGTCGTCGTGAATAATTCGAGTTTTCATTATAACCGCGAAGACGGAGTAAGTCTCGTGGCTGACGGAAACGTCATGAATCCTCGAATCCGACAAAGCTCCTTCATCGGCAACAACGTTTCTTCCACCGGTCTGATGATAGAGTTCGGGAACGACCTCCTGGGAACGGAAAATAACGTGGAAATAAAAGGGAACGTGCTTGCCGGCAACAAAGAAGGTCTGTTAGTCTCCTCGCCGGACCCTAGCAACCCAACTGGCTCTATCAACAGTTTCTCGGTAAAGGATAATACGACTTTCTTCGCCGGTAACGAAGAAGAGTTCAACGGAAATGTCGACCTCAACATGGGATTAATTGCCGGACAGCTTAATGCAGTTACGGTCCAGGGAAATATAATAGTTGGAGAGGAAACCGATACTGGATTGTGGCTCAAGGCCGAGAATTCAAGCTCTAATATATTGGTTAAAGAAAACATCTTCCGCACAGGTGCCAAAGGAGCTTGTATCGGTCTCGGTACTGCAGTAGTTCTCGACGCCTGGGATGCTGATATCAATCACAACAGGTTCGACGGCTACTCCACGGCAATCGAGGTACTGGAAGAGAAGGCTATCTCTCAATCGGATACGGCCGAGGATACCAGCAATCACATCAACAACAATAATTTAATTGATTGCTGTACGACGATAGATGCGTCCGAACTCAAGACGAAAACCGAAGACACGGGCAATCTGTACAAAGTCGATGCGACCAGAAACTACTGGGGTTCGGGAGCTTCCAAGGAGTCGATAAGGTATAACCTGATTGCCCCCGACCACATCTTCATAGACAATATACTGGATAAACCTGTCGTCGTTATGGAGATCCTAAGGATAACAACCTTCAAATCGGCAACGGAGGATCCTCAGGTCAACGAAACCGTGGAGCTGGAATACAAACTCAAGAACGTCTCGGACAGTAGAATAAGCGGACAGGATGTCCAGATAATAGTGAAGAATCCTGACGGGAATATAATAATGCAGTCTCCAAAGGAAGACGTTCCCGAGCTGGATCCGGGAGAATCGACGCAAATATACACCCATTCGTTCGTACCTACACAGAATGGAACCTACATGGCAACTCTGGAAGTCGACAACGGAGCAGTGGCAGAAACCATAAATGTTCAAGTTGGCGGGGAAGCTCCCGGACCCGGAGAGGATCTGGAGCCGCACTGGGGCAAGAACGGAGAAACCTCGATGTCGGGTATTAGACCAGTACCGGTGGACGGTTCCGAAATTCCATATCTGGAGCTTAAGAACTCGGACGGTGCCTCGGTAGTTTCGGCTGTACAATCGGTAACCATGGAAGTATTCGACCTTTCCGGGCAGAAGCTACTTACGTTGGAATCCGTGGATAATCTTCAGGCGCTGGACGACCTTCAGAACGGACTTTACCTCTACACCGTGACCGTTGAGACGGATGATACGTATCAGAGTCCGGTAATGAAGTTTGTTGTAAAGAAATAAGTTGATTGTGGGCTGAATTGCGAATAATAACTCCAGGCCCGCTAAGGGCCTGGAGTTCTATTATCATTTTTCTTTTTAACTGTTCCAGGATTCGATAACGCTGAAATCGTTATATAATTTGGTAAATCCGGTCTAATTTGAATATTTTCCGAATATAAGGGATAAATAAAGTTGGGTTACAATATACCCAAAGGAGGTTGTCCCGGTATGCGATGGCGAACCTTAATTTTAGCGTCACTTCTACTTGTGCTCCTCCTGCCTTCCCTCGTACTGGGGGCACCTAAGTTTGCTCTTGAGGACCAGCGTTCCGTTACGTTGAATCCGCTGGATAAAGGAATACTTGTTCAGGAAATTTCGGTCACTGAGGTTAGGGAGCATATAAGGATTAAAGAGCTAACAGTTAAAAATCAGGGCACGGCCTCGGCGAGCGAACTGGTGGACCTACGGGTTCGATATCGGAAGGAATCCGGTGATTGGAGTTCGGTGACTCTGCGGAACCTATCCGGGATTAACTCCGGTATAACTTTTACCTTGCCCGGGGACGGTTTAACACTTCGCTCGGGAGAAAGAGGGCAGTTTCAGATTCGGACCTCTGCAGCCGAACCTAAAATGATTCCGACCAGCAAGTACGGGAGTAGCGTATCCCTTGAACTGGGGACAATGCTCCATTACGTCTATCAGGAACGAGACGGTGAAGCAGTGGAATCGGTAAGTTCGAGCTGGGTGAACGATTCAGCCCCTGACAGAATCGCCCGGGCCGGATTTGAAGAAATTAGTTCCCTCTCACTTGAAAATAAGATACTTGAGCCGGGAACCACGAACTTGATTGGTAGATACGTTTTCCAGGATCTGGACGCGAACCAGGCCGGTGTGGAAGTCGATAGGATCACCATAAATAATCGCTCGGTCAGTGAAAACGCCTTGGTTTTCGGAGAGGATATAGCCCAGCTCCGGCTGAGGTTGACAGTCGAGGGCGAAGAAGGAGTAAGTGAAGAGACGATTACGAAATCAATTTCGGCTCCTAAATCCGAAATCTCCGTCGAGACCCCTCAGGACGGATGGTGGGATGGTCGTTGCTCCGACGGTTGTCGGCTGGAGTTAGAAGTCATTGGCGAGATAAAGTCGAATGGACCTTCTCCGGGGTTGCAGCTAAAGACGGGAGTTGCTCTGGATACGAAGGAAGATAACGGTATGTCCGGCTATCCGTTCAATCAAGGTGCCGTCGTGTCGGACGCCAGCGCACAAGAGCTGGTGGAGCTGGGACTGGAAAAGATCGAGGATATATCGGAGTGGGAGTCAGAAGTAATAAATCAAGGAGAAAAATACAGACAAAAGGTGACCCTCACGGATGACGACCTGGACGAAAAAGATTTCCTGGTAAACTCGGTTAGGCTGGAAAACCAGGGTTCCCTCAGGGGGAGCGAAGTCGAAGATATTTCGCTATACAGGGTTCAGTCGGACGGCGAGTTGGTTGAGCTTGGATCCGGTTTGGGGTTCTCTGGAAGCTGGCAGCCACTCTCCGGTCAAGCTGGGAGAATACCCGACGACGGAAGAGGTGTTTTCGAAATACATTACTGGGTCTCAAGCGACGCAGAAAAGGAATCCACCTTTAAACCGCTGGTTCAGTTTCGCGGAAGAGAAGGAGCGTCCGAAAACGTCTTGAGTCCGGTGCTAAAAGACACCGACGAATTGACTATCTATCCCTGGGGAGCAGAGATCGTGGAAGGAAACAGGGATTACGGAGGCTCTCCCTCGGTTCCCAGCGGGAATGCGATACTGGCTCAGCGCCTGGATTTAATGGACGAGGATGAAAATAAACTGAATTTACATACCAACCCGATTGTTATCAAAAACATGGGAGATGCTACGAGCAGCGACTTTACCAAACTGGAACTCTACGACTCGAATGGAAATCTCCTCGCGGAAAGGACCGATCTTTCCGGGCTGAGCAGTGCCGGAATAACTCTGGACAACCTGGACGGCCGGACCGTTATAAAAGACAATCAGGCAGGTAACTGGAGATCGTTCTTCATCTACCTTACGCCCAGATCCAGAACAAGGCAAAAGAAGGTAAACCTGAGAACGACGCTTTATCAGACCGAAGGAAAGAGAGATGTGATAAGGTCCGTTCAGGGTCCGTCCTTTACGGTTGGGTTCGAACAGGGAAGATCAGCTACCGCGGATGATGTCAGCGACGACACCTCAGGCGGTGAAGGCGATGAAGGGATTGACCCGGTAATTGGCCTCTCGATTGCTGCAGGAGTGGTTGTCGTGGGCGTGATTTTTGCAACACAATTATCCTAGCGAGAGAAACTAGGTCTTTTTGAAGTTGAAGCCCACAATGTAAGTTTATGTCCGAGCCAGTATCCAGTAAGCCGGTCTGGAAGTACTTCTGTTGGAGAAAGTAATATAGTTGTAAAATTTGGGTGCCTCCCTTTTCTGATTTATATCGCGTTTTTCGCCGGGACAGCCGAATTCTAATTCGGTAACAACTCAAAATACCCCATCTAAGTTAGCCTATATTGAGTGCTGATATTAGTTAGACCGGATGAGATATTATCCGGCTTTCTTTCCGGCGAGGTTGTCTCCAGATAAACCAATTGGTAAACTTTTTAAAATAATGGTTAGTTTAGGACGGTGGGAAATCATTTAAAAGTTTGATCGGAAAGGGATCAGAGGTGAATTAAAGTTGGACTTTAAATTACTGACTCCGAATCACGAAGTTTTTTCCGACGATGTAAACCTCCTCGGTGGCAGGACCGAGAACGGTTCATTTAGTTTGTTACCCCGCCACGTTCCCGTCGTGATGGAGCTGGAAGCCGCGAAGTTAAAAGTCGAGGGAAATAAGGGCACCAAGCGGTTCGTGGTCCATGGAGGATTCTTGTTTAAGGAGAGAGACGATACGATCAGAGTCTTGACCAGGGAAGCGCGGGATTTTGACGACATCAACCTGGTAGAACTCGGGAATCGAATAGACGAACTGGAGGAAAAACTCGAAGAAATGGAAAAGGAAAAAGCAGGTGCTGAATACGAGAAGACCAAATCTGAACTGGAAAGAGCTAGATTGAAGATGGGTTTGGTAGGAGATGAGTAATAAGTCTTCGGTTTACGTAACTGGGATAGGTGCGGTAACCCCGTTCGGAGTCGGAGTCGAGCGGCTCTGGAAAAAACTCAAGAAAGGTGAAAGTTCAGTTTGTCGGATTGACGATCGGCTGGACGTGTCAAACCTGAAGACCAAAATCGGGTCCCCCGTCAAGGACTTCGAACCTTCGGAGTTGTTCGATAGAAAGCGGGCCAGAAGACTCGGTAGACCCAGCCAGTTTGCGGTCGTTTCTGCCGGGGAAGCTCTGGATGACGCCGACTGGGAACTGGACCGGGATAGCTACGAACTGGACGTCGGGGTAGTGGTTGGGACGGGAATAGGTAACCTAAACCCGTTGATAGAGAATCATAAAAAGATAATGGATCGAGGTCCAGGGCGAGTAAGTCCGTTTCTCATCCCCCAGTTAATGCCGAACGCGGCAGCGGCTCAGGTCTCCATCGAGTTCGGGTTCGGCGGACCCAATTATGGCGCAGTATCTGCCTGCGCGAGTGGTGCCCACGCGATCGGTCAGGCAATCGACGAACTCAGGCTAAATAAAGCCGATATGATGGTCGTAGGAGGGGTAGAAGCTCCTCTGCTGGAGATAGCTTACGCAGGATTCGACAAGATAAAGGCATTATCGACGAGAAATGACGAACCGGAAAAGGCTTCTCGACCTTTTGATAAGGACCGAGACGGGTTCGTAATGGGAGAAGGTGCCGGGATGCTGATTCTGGAGACGGAG
>CAZYPS010000092.1:0-7302 GCA_964649445.1 uncultured Thermotogae bacterium
TCGCCTCGAGAGAAACAGGTATCGTGGAAAGTAAACATGGTTACCCTATAGAGGCAACTTTCACAGCGGACGAACTGGAACCCGGTGCTTTTGACGCCGTAGTAATTCCTGGAGGAACGAAATCACCTGATAAGCTTCGTCGTTCTAGAGCAGTTAAGAATTTTGTCAAAGAACTGGATGACAAGGGCAAGTTGATAGCTATGATTTGTCATGCTGGCTGGGTTCCGATATCGGCAGGAATCCTGGAAGGTAGAACGGCTACAGGGTACGAAGCAATAAAGGACGATCTGGTAAATGCAGGAGTAGATTATAAAGACGAATCGGTGGTAATGGACGGGAACCTGATTAGTTCCAGACATCCCGGAGACCTTCCGGACTTCCTTATAGCAATTATTGATTACCTTAAATAATTATCATAGGTGGAAGACCCTCTGGATAACGGTGATATTTGTATATGCTTGATATTGGAAAAATTCGAGACAATCCGAAGAAACTAGAAAATAAGCTTGAAGCGAGGGGAGAAGACGTAGATGTTGAGCGGCTCCTCGAACTTGACGAAAAAAGACGAAGCTTGATTGCTGAAGTAGAAGAATTAAGGCACGAGCGGAATGAAAGCTCTGAGAAGATAGGAAAGCTAAAGTCCGAGGGGAAAGAGGCAGAAGCGGAAGAGTTGATCGAGCGGATGAGCCGAGTTTCCTCTAAAATAGACAATCTGGAAGATAATTTAGCCGACGTAGAGTCCGAACTGGAAGATCGTTTAGCCGTTTTGCCAAACATCCCTCACGATTCAGTTCCTGTTAGCTCGGACGAAGAAGACAAGGAAGTGATTGCCAAATACGGGGAGAAGCCCGAGTTAGATTTCGAGCCAAAAAATCACCTAGAGTTAGGGAGAGAACTGGAACTCTTCAAATTTGAAAAGGCTTCTAAAATCGCCGGATCGAGATTTCCTTTTTATTACGGGGACGGGGCACGCCTTGAGATGGGCCTGATTAACTTTATGTATTTCTATCAGGTCGAGGAAAACGACTATACCCCTGTCTTTCCTCCGTATCTTGCAAGAGGAAAGAGCTATTATACTTCAGGCCAACTACCTAAATTTGAAGAAGATCTGTACAGGATAGATGACCGGGCGGAGGAAACCGGACAGGGAAAAGAAAAACTGGAAAAGCTTTACCTGAACCCAACAGCAGAGAGTATACTGGTAAACTATCACAGGGATGAGATTCTGAACGAGGACCAGTTACCCGAGAAGTTAGTGGGGTTTACAACTTGTTTCAGAAGGGAAGCAGGTAGTTATGGCGAAGAAGAGAAAGGCTTGATCCGGACGCATCAGTTTAACAAGGTGGAATTGTTCAGGTTCGCTAAGCCTCACAATTCCTACGATCACCTGGAGGAGTTAATTCTTGATGCGGAAAGTGTTCTGCAGGAACTGGGCCTCCATTACCGAAAAGTACTTCTCCCGACATGCGATCTTGCCCAGCAGTCGAGTAAGACCATAGATCTGGAGGTATGGATTCCGTCTCAGAAGACTTACCAGGAAGTCTCATCAATCAGCAATTGCGAAGAATTCCAGGCTCGGAGAGGCGATATACGGTATAGACCGGAATCTGCTGGATCGGGAAGTTCGAGCAAAAAGCCAGAGTACCTTCACACGTTAAACGGATCGGGCCTGGCGACCTCACGGTTAATGGTTGCATTACTTGAGAATAACCAGAACCCGGATGGCTCAATCGATTTACCGGAGAAACTTACGGAATACGTAAAAAAGGATACTCTACAGTGAACTCCAAAAAGATAAAAGTCAGAACTGTTGACCTTACGAAAAGCTTTCAGTTAAACAGAAAAGAAACGATCACCGCCGTGAGGAAAATGAACCTGGAAGCGGCTTCGGGCGAAGTTCTCGGGATACTTGGCCCTAACGGTGCCGGTAAGACCACTGCGCTCCGGATGATTTCGACCATACTTAAACCGACATCAGGGACGGCGATAGTAAATGGTCACGACGTGAAAGATAATCCCCTGAAAGTTCGCCAGTCGATTGGCTATCTTGCCACCGAAATGGGACTCTACGGAAGATTGACGCCCCGGGAAACTTTGACCTTCTTTGCACGGATCAACGGTCTCGACGAAGATTTGATTGAACCGAGGATGGAGGACGTATTCGATATCCTCGATATGAACGAGTTTGAGGGTAGGAGGGTCAACAACCTTTCGACCGGCATGAAACAAAAGCTTTCTCTTGCCAGAAGTATAATTCACGACCCGGAAATATTGTTATTCGACGAGCCCACCCAGGGACTTGACTTAATGACTTCGAAAACCGTCATGGATTATATAGAAGAGTTTAAGAATGAGGGTAAGACAATAATTTTATCAAGTCATATAATGCACGTCGCAGAAAGACTCTGTGATAAGATAGCTATCCTGTTCGAAGGAGAAATAAAGGCTTTCGGGGAAATCAACAGTCTTCTGGAAAGAAATAACCAGGATAGTCTTGAGTCGCTATTCTTCAAGGTTGCTGAGGAGGGAGGGAGTTGAGAAACATCTGGTTGTTATTCAAGAAGGAGATCCTGGCGGCCCTGCGTGATAGAAGAACGGCAATTCTGGTTATCGTCTTTCCTTTAATATTTTATCCCGCGATGCTTGGGCTGATTTTCAATTTCACAAGCCAGAACGTTTCTACCGGTGGGGCTACTGTTTCCCGGGTAATCTATCATAACCAGGAGGATTCAGAGGTACTGGCTAATTTCTTCGAGAGGGACGAGGAAATAGTGACTTCTTTTTACGAGGATGAAGCGGAAGCGACCCAGGCATTTGAAGAGGGTGACGGAGATGTCCTTTTGAAGGCGAAGGAAAAACAGCCATCAGGACTCAACGTAAATATTTCCTACCGCAAATTTGATCAGAATTCGGAAATTGGGCTCAGTAGAACGAAGAGGGTACTTGAAGATTACCTTCAGAAAACCCTGGAGCAGAAACTGGGAAGTATGGGAATAAGCTATGAGGAAATAACTCCCCCAATGGAGATAGAAGTAAACGAGGAAGGCAGTGCTGCAGCGGTAATTGGCCAGGAAGTATTGAAGATGATGTTACCTTATTTCGTGATATTATCGATAATTACCGCGGCGATGGGATTGGGGGCGGAAATAACGGCAGGGGAAAAGGAAAAAAGGACGATTTCGACTCTGCTGGTTTCTCGGCTCTCGCGGGAGGAGATCGTTTTAGGTAAGTTTCTCGCCGTATTCCTCGTTGCGTCCATTGCCGCGATATTCAGCGTGGTTGGACTAATTTATGGGCTTGGGATATTTGGAATTACGTTGCCGTTGAGCAATCTGACGCCGGCTGTATTCGGAAGTATTCTGCTCACGATGTTGCCCCTGGTGGCCATATTGTCGGCACTTGTTATAAGTATAGGCTCTTTTGCGAGGACTCAGAAGGAGGCAAACGTCTACCAGACTCCGGTCCTCATGCTCGTGGTGCTTACGGGAATACTTTCCATGACGGGAGGAATTAGCCTGGGGAATATGGCCTACTTCATTCCTCTTTTGAATTCACTGGAGACGTTTAAAGAGTTGATTGCCGGGACCACGAACCTTTTTCACATAGGGGCTACGTTCCTGACAACCGTTCCTTTAGCGGCGCTGCTCGTCTTCCTTGCGATCGGTCTCTTCAAGAGGGAGGATATACTGTTCAGGGTTTAGTTAAGTTGACTAGTTAGCTGGAAAAAGATAATATTTTTTGTACGTATAATTCCAGGAGAAATTCAGAATATTTTTTATAGCTCTATGATGAAACCAAACCCCAAAAAAATAACTCTAGGAGTGCTTTTGTTTGCCGGGCTGCTTTTGTTATTCTCCGGCGTAACTACCTTTTCAGCAGAGCCAACAGAGGTATCTGGGAGATTAGTTCAGGCAGTACAGGCGATTCAAAACCAGAACCATGGCGAAGCCGTTAGTCTGCTTGACGGTTACCCCGAAGAAAAACCCCTTTCGGGCTACTCGAAATACCTCCTCTCGCGGGCACTTACGAAATCGGAAAATTATCAGAGGGCACTTGATGTTCTCGAAGGGATTTCCGGAGAAAGTGATGGCGTTATCCTGGATTTCGAGAAATATTACCTTAGGGCCCAAATTTTCCAGGGTATGGGTCGATCCGATCGGGCTCTCCAAATAGCGGGAGATGCTCGGCAGTTTTTAGCCAGGGACGAAGAAAAAAAGGAATTATACGAACTGGAATTCGATATTGCTTCCAGCGCCCAAAGTCCCAGGTTGGCTTTGAGAAAAGCTATTGATTTTTGTGAGGCAGCAGAATTGAGGTTTATCGGAGACCGCAGGGATCAACTTTTCGACACAATAGAAGGGCTAGTTGAACGTATTGATTTTTCGAACGGACAGGGACTTGAAGACCTGTATCGTTACATTGAGCTGCTAATCAATTACAAGCAATACCCAAAAGCGAGAAGTCTTTTACTCCGTAATATGGGTAATTGGGAGGGTTCACTTCGAAGCAAAGCCTACTTTAAACTTGCCTGGCTTGACGGATTTAAACTCGATTTTCCCGAAGAAGCTCGTTGGACTTTTAGTAGTCTGCTCCGCGATGCCCCGAATAGTGAGATCGAAGCGAAGGCACGGTATTACCTGGCATTGTTTGAAGACGATATAGGGGAAGATTACGATTTGGATCAGGAGTTACTGGAGATCTATAGGGAGTTTTCTTGGACCAAATACGGTAAATTAGCTGCCTGGCGTGCTTTTGAGGAGCGAACCGAAGGTGCAGGGCTTGCTACCCTGGAAAAACAACTGGAGATATTTAAAAGTGCATTATCTCGCTCGGCGGTTCGGGAGGCAAACTGGGAGTTATTTTATCAGAGTTTTAAGGAAAACAGGTACTCTCTGGCACTCCACTATTTGCAAAAGTTAGAATCTTTCTACAGAAAAGTACCCCCGAAATTTTCTTTCTGGAGATATAAAACCAGAGAGCGTGTAGATGACGATTCCGGAGAGTACTTGAAGATAATCGGGACCCAAAAAAACCATCCACTAAATTACTATTCGCTACTTGCCAAAGAAAAGGGTTGGTCCAGGGACGGGTTTAGTCTTGATGATATGTGGACTGAGACGGATAAAAACCTGGAGGAACAGGAAGCGGAAATTCTAGGGAAGGATCTGGGTGAGAGAACGCTGGAAACTCTAAAAACCTCGATTCAGTTGAAGAATCATGGGCTTTATTTTCCTGCTCTAAGCCGTCTGGAAAGGATTAAAGCAGAACTTGGCCAGCAAGACTACCTTTTTCTTAAGAGTCAATGGCAGAGACTTAAGGGGAACTACAGGCGGTCTTTAAAGACCGCTAACCAGCTTTTGTCCTGGTGCTTCGATCGAAATCTTATGCCACCGTCGACCGTAGTCAATTTGGCCTTTCCCACGTATTACGGTAACGAAGTTGAAAGGTTGGCCGGGAAATTTGGCGTGCCGGAAGCTCTGATTTTTGCGGTAATCAGGCAGGAGAGTGCTTTTGACTCGGAAGCTTATTCTGTTGCGGGAGCACGAGGCCTAATGCAGGTAATGCCGGCTACTGCAAAAGGCATAGCATCCGATTTGCAAATGAAGGGTTACGAGACCAGTGATGGTTTCGAACCTCCAATTAATATCGAAATGGGTACATACTATATATCCAATCAGGTTTCTAATTGGGGAGACGTAAGGTTCGGGCTTACTGCATATCACGGGGGTCCGGGTAACCTGAGGGATTGGATGTCCAGTTTCGATTCGAGTGATGGAGACTTTTTCCTGGAAAATATACCGAAGGACAGTACTAAGAATTACGTTAAAGCAGTGTACCGCAATTACCTCGTCTACAGAGAATTGTTGTAGATCCTTTTTTTCATTCCGAATTTAAATATCACTCACTCTCAAAATATTTTACCCTCTGCCTGAATTAGAGGGTTCATCTGAAATAGTCGTTAGTGGAACTTTAGTTGGGTTTAACTCGGTCAAAGCTGAAGAAGCGAGGGCCGGTTCTTTTTGGGCTCTAAATTACGAGTCACCGTTAATAGCTTTTAAGCCAGCGACCCAGAGGTGGGTCAGTGAGAAACAATTGGGGGAAAGGTTTTACATGGAGGAACGACAAAATTTAGTATCTCAAACTAAGAAAACCACAATTAAATAAACAAACAAACCGAATCCCAGTACCCCTACGAGGATTAGTAGCATCAGCTTTAAAGCAAGCCATTTGGCGTAGCCCTTTTCTTCCTCGGTGAGATCTGGATCTTTAGGATTCTTTACTTCGATCTTATTTGCTTTTTTTCTCTGCTTAACTGATTCGTCGATTCTACCTTGCTTCCTATAGACCACAGCCAGATTATGTTGAGCGTTAACGTGTTCTTCATTCTCTTTTATAGCCCTTTTGTAAGCGTACTCCGCTCTATCGAGATCCCCGGCGTCAAAAAAAATATTACCAAGGCGATAGTAAACTTTATCTTTTTTTGCCTCCAGTTCTAGTGCGTTTAGTAATTTATCCTTTCCTTGATCGTAATCCCCCTGTTCTCGCAGTTCTTTAGCCTTTTTCAGTAATTTTGAAACCTTTTCTTCCCGTTCTGACAGGGGCAGGTCGGTCTTTTTCTCTAACTCGAGGTCAAGGCTTTCTTCACTTTCTTTATGTCTTTCCATGTTTGATGTTTTGGACTTCCCTTTTTCTTGGATGGGTTTCTCAGGAGGTAGCTTGGATGGAACATTGGAAATACCTCTATAGATCCTCGCCAGGCGTAAAATTGGCCCCTCGAGGAAGTTATTCCCTCATCGGTATCGAGGAGTGTCTTCGTAGCGGTATTCCCCAGAGTAACTATAATTGATGGGTTGATTTCGGCTATCTGGGCTTCGAGATAAGGCAGACAAGATTCGACCTCGTCGGATTTAGGCGTTCTGTTTTCCGGTGGGCGGCATTTAACTATGTTCGTAATGAAAACCTGAGACCGTTCTAAGGAGACTGATTCCAATATGTCCGTCAGTTTGTTACCCGCTCGACCCACGAACGGTCTTCCTTGTTCGTCCTCCTGTCGCCCGGGTCCTTCTCCGACAAAAATAAGATTGGCATCACCGTCTCCTTCTCCGGGGACGGCTTTATTCCTATTTTCGGAGAGTCTGCACTTTGTACAGTTTCTAACGCGTTCCGAAATTTCTTTTAGATTCAATCGGAACAATCCCGTATCTGATCTATTTTCCACCATTTAGCTCCTAATTAGCTTTAAAGAATTAAGTGGAGCGGGCAACGGGATTTGAACCCGCGACTTACAGCATGGGAAGCTGT
>CAZYPS010000093.1:0-7214 GCA_964649445.1 uncultured Thermotogae bacterium
GGCTCAAGCCCTTTTTCCCTCAATTCCGCGAGCTTCTCTATTCTCTCTTTCCGTAGTACGTTGGAATCCTCAGGGGTTTCGTTTTCAGTTCCGCTGGGCAAAATCTCACTCCCCGATACCTAAGATTTTGTATCGTTTCTTCCCGCTCGGGGTTTCAGCAACGATTTCCTCGCCCTGGTGGTGTCCCATCAAAGCCTCTCCAATAGGGCTATCGATAGAAATCTTGTTCTTTTCCAGGTCAACTTCAGCGGGGCTCACCAACGTATACGTTTCAGAGCCGGAACCTTCTTTTGGCTGGAGGATAACTTTAGTCCCGATCGAGACCATATCTGACTGAATATCCGTTTGGTCGATAATCTCCGCCTTGTCAAGCAGGTTTTCCAGCCTTTTGACTTCCGCCTGAAGCCTGTCCTGCTTCTCTCGCAGGAACATGAATTCCTTGTTTTCCCGCAAATCGCCTTCGTGGGCTTTCGCTTCTTTGAGTTTTTCCGGAAGCTCTTCATAAAGTTCGTGTCTAAGCTTTTTGAGCTTCTCTTTCTTTGCCTCGTGTCCTTCCTGAGTTAAATAGAAAGTTTCTCTTTCTTCTTTAGTCACCATTATTACCACCTTTTCGCCAAAATTAGCCGAGTAAGCTCCGTGGCTTACCAAATACTGTAAAAGCTGATTTCTGGCCTAATATAAGCACCCTAGCCCTATCGTTCCAGTTCTCTCCGCAAGGGACACTACACAAATTCTAAGAGGTATTACTACGAACCCCGCTCCCTTTTGTAAAATTTCCGACTGTCCTGGAAATCGCTTAAGAACTTCTCACCAAGTTCAGCGTTGGTCAAACTGCTGGTACACTTTTTCGGTCTGACGATAAAATCGAACCCGGCAAAAATTTCCTTGTTTTTCCTAAAATTCTCTCGAATTATCCTCTTAATCCGATTTCTGGTCGCAGCACTCCCAAGATATTTGGGAGTCACTATACCAATCCTCGGCCCGGATTCCTCACTTATCGAAATATAAAAGACGAAACAGCCTTCATCGTAACGAAGGCCTTCTTCGTATAAACGAGAAAAATCATTCTCGCTAACCAACCTATTCTCTTTTGGAAACCGGTTATCGGACATAGATTTTATTCGACAGGCCCAGTACTATCAAGAAAGTTTCCCAATGGCTGGAAAAGGGGAAGTCATCGTGGTCCGAAAATACCGGTCCCGATCCTGACCATGTTAGCACCTTCTTCCACTGCCACCCGGTAGGAGTTCGACATCCCCATGGACAGAATCTCCATCCGATCATCTCCACTAACGACGTCCTTACCGACCTCGAACAATTCTTGCGTTACTTTAAAATAGGGCCTGGCGTCTTCCGGATCACCCGTGTAAGGCCCCATGGTCATCAGACCCTCAAGCCTTAAATGTTCCAGCCGGCTCATTTCTCCAACCAACCCTTCCAGAGCGCCCTCTGTGGGCTCTATTCCGTATTTGCTTTCCTCTCTGCCGCTGTTAACCTCTATCAGGACCGGGACCACATCTTTACCGGCTTTTTCGACTCTCTTGTCTATGTGTTTCGCTTTGGACAAGGATTCCACGGTCTGGATCCTATCAAACACTGGCAGAGCCTTATTTATATCGTTCTTCTGCAGGTGACCAATCAGTTCCCAGTTGACCTCTTCCCTTAAATCACCTAGCTTTTCAAACTTTTTCGTCGCTTCGGGATGAGTATAATTTTCTCCTATATAGTCAGCGCCGGCTTTAATGACCTTTTTTATCTCATCGACACTTCGGGATTTCGTGGCTGCAACCAATCGAACGTCATCCGGTAGGGATTCCCTAATCTCTCTAAATCTCCTTGATATGTCAGACATAAGTCTCCTACAACTCCTTTATTAATACTGCTTCTTACTGACCCTCTTCCTTTTCCTGTTGTTTTCGATATTCGCGCAGGGTCACGGATCGCTCCGCTTCCGAGAGATGATCTATAAAAAGTTTACCATTTATATGATCGACTTCATGCTGAAAAACCCTGGCAGCAAGACCCTCTCGAGCCAATTCAACCTCGTTTCCATCAAGATCCGTCCCCCTCACCACTACTCTCTCGGATCTACTTACCGAAGCTTCGGGGCCGGGCACAGATAGGCAACCCTCTTCCTGGGCCTCCTCTTCATCGCTCCGTTCAATCAGTTCGGGATTCACAAGTATGTGGAAATCGTCCTCCAGGTTAACCACTATCAGCCTTTTACCGACCCCTATTTGTGGAGCTGCAAGACCCACACCTTCCGCCTTTAACATCATTTCCGTCATACTATCGGCCAGGTCCCTTATCTCCTGATTTATCTCGTCTATCGGTTCTGCTGGTTGCCTAAGTACTTCTTCAGGATAAGTAACTATCTCCATTCAACCCTCCCTTTCATGCAAGAGGTAAAAATTATGGTCACCAGATTTCCCTTTCACAGGTTCCAGTAATCTATAGAGAAATTTTAGCGAATATCATCGTCTTTTTCTAAGGAATTCCTAAAATTAACCCAATCGGCCTAAATGAAACTGAATACGGGTTTATTTAGCTTTTTAACTGTTGCTTCCGCCTGTGATCCTTGAAATGAGTTAATTATATCTTATTATTTATTGCAAATGAATTTGTAATAAAAATTGTTATAAATTTTAATTTAATTTTCGAGGTCAAATTAACTCTAATTAAAAGTTCCTTGCTTAATTCAAAAAGTCAAATTTACCCTCTCGGATATATTGCAGGCAATTAATTGCAAATTTAAACTTGCTAAAAAAACTGCAAAATACCGATATTCAATACTGAAAAGTCGGAGCCAAAATGGAAAATCCGAGAGAAGATTGTTTAAAATTTTGGTCGATGCAGTTATCCTTAATGATAAATTAGGTGGGAGAGTTAGTTCATATTGGTTTAGTTTGGTCATTTTAGAGTATAAAATTATTTACTGATTGTAGTCGTTTCGAAGTGGGCGTAAAATTACGTGGGTTAGATCCCAAAAAAGTTCCTTTTTCGACTTTGAATTTCGGAACAAACGGGGGAAATAAAAGTCCAACTAAATTAGGAAGGGAGTTATCGTGCAAAAAGACAAGCTAAAGAAGTTTAGAGGAAAGTTAAAAGATGAGGGGTTCAAAGTAACACCACAGAGGATCGAAGTCGTAAATGCCCTGGTGAAACTCGACCATCCGACTGCAAAGGATATCAAGCAGCATATAGAGGAACGATATCCGATGATCAGTCCATCAACTATTTATGGTACGCTAGATCTGTTGGAAGATATGGGCGAGTTGATACCTATCCAGGAAGGGGCGGAGACAAAGTACGATCTGTCTCCCGAAGTTCACCCTCATTACATTTGCGAAGAAAACGGAGAGATCAGGGACATCGACGACTCCGGAATCGAAAGTAAACTCCGCGATCTGCTCAAAGACTGTCCTTTCGAGGCAGAGCGGATCGAACTCAATTTTTACGGGAAATGCGACGGACAGGATAAGAACCCGGAAAACTAGTTCGAGCCTGGAGACCCGTCCGTAAGATTAACCAGAAATTGCTCGTAACCTCCAGGTAATCAGATAAGCTCTCTGGTAGAGGTTACGAGATAGATCGTGCGGGCGGCTATATTCGTAGCGTGATCAGCTACCCGCTCCAGGTCTCTTATGGTGAGCAATTCCGTCGATACCTGTTGTCCCAATCGGGTCGCCTCGTCCGTGTTTAGCGTTTCGCTCTCTTTATCGATCAGGTGCCCGAGTATCCTGTTCGTACTCTCTTCACATAACTGGTCCATTTTGTCATCCCGACCTACTATTTCCTTGGCGCGATCTTCGTCTTGCGAATCGTAACAGGATAACGCATCTTCAAACATGGAAGAGGCGAAATTACCCAGTTCCAGTATCTCGTCCTCGTCCAGTATTCGCTTATCTCTAACAAGTTTCGTATAATCGGTAAGATTAACTACTTTGTCACCTATCCTCTCAATATCCGTAATTATCTTAAACGAAGCGGTAATAAGGCGGAGATCCGAGGCTACCGGTTGCTGTAAAGCCAGCAAATCCGAGCATTTCCTTTCTATCTTTACGTACGTCTCATCGATCTGATCGTCACCTTTGCCGATCTCGTCGGCCCTTTCCACGTCAACATGAACCATTGCCTCCAGAGCCTGGTCCAATCTTCCCTGGACCGTTTCACCCATTTTCAGCACGTCTTGTCTTAGTTCCTCTAATTGTTCTGCATAACTCTTTCTGGTCATTAAAACCCACCTTAATTGGAACCATTATACTTCATAAAGAAGTTAAATCAATCTTTAGAAGGAGCTTAGCGTTTAGCAAATTCACGCAGAATCCCCGGCCTTTCCAGGGATGAATGCGAAAGTTTATAAATAAATAGAAATCGTGGTGGTGAAGCCATGAATCGGGCGTAATGTCCCCGCCCTATGGGCGGGGAAGCGCGATTCAAGCGATTTCTTTACTACTTCCCGACCCACCATCCTGGAGTCATTGCAACCAGCTTGCAAATAAAGTGGGCTTCTGTCTTGATAGGCTTTAAAAGGACAAGTTATAATTGATTTTAGCAATATATGAAAAAAGACTTTACAGAATTAAAAGAGAGACTGGAGCTTGACGTACCCGAAGAAGACCTTCGTAAAGCCTTCTTCCATACATCTTATGTAAACGAAGCCGATAAAGGAAGGCGGTCTTACGAAAGATTGGAATTTCTCGGGGATGCCGTAATCGAACTGGCGATAAGGGAACATTTATACGAGTCCTTCTCGGAGAAAAGTGAAGGCGAGCTTTCCAAAATCAAAGCCGTTGCCGTGAGCAAACCGGTCCTCTCCCGGAAGGCATCAGATCTCGGGCTGGGACGATTTCTTTACCTCGGGAAAGGCGAGAAAGAATCCGGTGGCAGAAACAAGGATTCCATCCTCTGCGACGTCTTTGAATCGTTAATTGGCGTCCTATTTCTGAAAAACGGATTTCGAAGGACTGCCGAATACGTGGTTGAAATATTGAAGGACGAAGTTGACAATTTGGTCGACAGTCAGGAAGTCCTGGATTACAAGTCAGCACTGCAGATAGAGGCCCAAAAACGGTTTAATACGAGACCCAGCTACGAAGTTAAGGAAGAGTGGGGCAAAGCTCACAACAGACGTTACAGCATAGTCGCAAAGTTAGAGGAATTCGAAGGAACCGGTAAGGGTAGAAGCAAGCAGGAGGCCGAAGAAGCTGCAGCGAAAAAAATATATCTCAAACTGAAAAGATCGTAATCGTGCGCCTGTAGCTCAGTCGGATAGAGCGACGGATTCCTAATCCGTAGGCCGGGGGTTCGAGTCCTCCCAGGCGCACCAATTTTAATTTTAACCTGGATTACACGAAACCAACCAGTTTCTACTATCCATGAAGAGAGCGACGGATTAGAGTAAGGCTACTTCAATAGTTTATTTCCTTCACTACCTCTTTAAGTTTTCTGTTTAGGCAATAATCCCACATTAAAGCAATCCCAACCAGGGAAATAGCCAATAAAACAGGGAATAGACTCAATACTCGAACTGGAAGGGGATACCTTGCTCCGGTAAAAAATCGGAATGTTGAAAGTCTCCAGTAAGCTTTACTCTTTAGATGTATTTTTCTACAAGAATTTAGACTTTTAAGCATATCCAGTATTTTACTGACACGAAACCAAACAGGGCTCCCGCGTTAAAGAGCAATACTTTTAAAGCTTCTCTCCAAACAGAACTCCCTTGGATCTGACTGGCCTTATAGCCCGGTTTTTAAGAATTCAGCTTCAGGAAAACCCATATTTAAACATGGGCTTGAACCCTGGTTTTCAAAGTCATATCAAGCTCCAATTGGGCCAATTTATTGAAAAAAACCGTTTTTAAACCTATGGTTAATACCGTGTTCTTGAATTCGAAACTAGCTTTATTGTTAAAAAATCAATTGCTCCTCTGTGCTCCACTTGAACTATAATAAGAGGCTAATTTAACCGCTACAATCAAAGTATGCAGGAGACCAGCTCCATCGCTATTAACAGTAAGGGTTAAACTTCGGGAGGTTTAAAAGCTTGGGACTAAAAATCAGAGGTAGGGTAATCGCGGTTACGGCTTTATTTGGAGTTTTAATCTGGTTCATGGATGGCATTTTGGACTACTTTCTCTTTATAGAAGGTTCGCTTCTCGGACTTACCTTTACAAATATTCCTTCTCACGAATTATACATAAGGCTGTTCTGGTTTGGTGGCCTGTTGATCGTCGGAATATTTTCTTCCTGGATAATTACCGAAAGAGAGAAAGCCCTGGATGACAAAGAAGAGCTGGAATCCCTTCTGCGGGCGGTCAGAAACGTGAACCAGTTGCTCGTAAGAACGGACGACAAAGCAAAGCTGATCGAGGGTACGTGCAACAGGCTAATGGAGGCACGAGGCTATGAATACGTCTGGATTGTTCTTCTGGACGAATCAAATAAAGTGATTACGGCAGCTCAGGCAGGGCTTGAACGGAAATTCACCCAGTTGCTGGAACACCTGGAAAGTGGCAAGCTATCTTCCTGGTTCGAAAATACACTAAACAACTCGAAAATTACCGTTACCAAAAATCCTTCAACTACCTGTCACGATTGTCCACTTTCCCACAAATACAAGGAAAACGGCGGCATTCACATTAGTTTGGGGTACGATGGAAAAGTTTACGGCCTGCTGTCAGCATCCGTCCCTAACTCCATTTTGGATGATACGGAAGAAAAAGAACTGTTCAAGGAAGTCGCCGACGACATTGGCTTTGCCCTCTACCAGAAAGAAGTAGAAAAAGATCTCCGGGAAAGCGAGGAAAAATTTCGGAGTTACGTGGAAAACGCCCCTGTAGGGGACTACGTAATCGACCAAGACGGTAAATACTTAGAAGTGAACGAGGCAGCCTGCGAGATAACAGGATATTCGGAAGAGGAGTTACTGGCTATGGGTATATCGGACCTTCACCCTCCCGAGGCTATGGAAAGAGTCCAGGAAGCTTTCAGCAAACTGCTAAATGAAGGTAAAATGGAGGTCGAACTACCTTATTTACGCAAAAACGGAACTTAAGGGCAGATGGTAATCAACGCCGTAAATATCTCTGACGATCGATATCTCGGCTTCGCGCTGGAGATCACGGATCAAAAGGAAGCAAAACGCAAACTGGAACGGGCAACTTTAGGAACGCTTCAGGCACTGAACCGGACTATAGAGGCGAAAGACGAGTA
>CAZYPS010000094.1:0-7088 GCA_964649445.1 uncultured Thermotogae bacterium
AGCGGCGGCTCTGCCAGCGGTACCACCCGTTTGATTGCTTCAGGTGATGATGGCTCCGGCAGTACCTACGAGGTCGAAGCCGTTGTCACGGACGCAAGCGGGAACACGGACACCGACACCGCCACCGAGACGGAATCCGGGGACACCGGCGATGATAATCCGCCGAGCGCCTCCGTTGATGATATTTCTGAAGTGAACTCACCCAGTCCGCACGCGGAGTTTGATGTTACCTGGAGCGCCAGCGACGAGGACGGCGACCTGGATACCGCTGAGCTGACCCTATCTGACGACACCGACGGAGAAACCGAGGACAGCGAAACCATTGATATCAGCGGCGGCTCCGCCTCGGGTACCACGACACTGAAAGCAAAACACGACGAGGGTTCCACAAACGACTACACCGTGGAGCTGACGGTTACCGACTCGAATGGCAATACCGACACGGCAACCGCACCCGTGTCGGAGGACGGCTCCTGATCTCTTACTTTCAAGTAACGGGTCGCGCCGTAAGCGAAACAAGTTAGTGAGGGGCCGGGATTGCCCCGGCCCTTCACTTTCCAATGAAAACTTTCATTCAGATTCACGGATGCCCAGCGGTTCGATTTCATAGTCCAAAACGGAGAGGGAGAGACGGTTTGGAAGTGGTCGGAAGACAAGACTTTCGCCCAAGTTACGGGAAAGGAGACTATAGGACCGGAGTGACCTACTATAAGTTCTACCGTTCAGTTCGAAGGGAAGCTGCGTTCGGGCACCTACATGATAAAAGGTATCTTGGTTGCCCGACACAAGCCGTTAACGGGAAAGACATTTATCAGGATCAAAAACGCTCCGTCTTGACTATCCCAGCCAGGAGAGTGAACTTAAGGACTGACCTTTACTAACTTTGATATTGTGTAAAGCTCCCCGGCATGCACTTGATACAAACTTTTAAACTAGTTTTGGATTAAAAATAATTTTGGCACCCAGGAAGGTTTAGCTAATGTGGGGAGAAGGTTAAAAGGGAGGCGAAGATATTCAGGAATTAGAAAATTGACTGTTAAAGGCTTGTAAGGATCAGCACGTGTTTCTATGGAGATCTCTTTCAAGAGTCTTCTTCATTAACTTCTTAACTCTTCCAAAAAACAATTCTATATCCACATCCCCTAGACTTCTACTCTATTAATCAGATTTTAAAATTGGCTTTATACATTAAGAGTGACCGAAGATTGGTAAGGTGAATCCCAAAGACCAATTTACCTTATAACTTCTACAGGGAGGTAGAAAGATGGAAGTTGAATTCAGAGTCAACTCGGACCATTTAGGCTGGGACGACCCCGCAATAGAGCTGGCAATACAGGAATACACTAGCCCGCTTTGGCCTTTTGGTCGGAGGGAAAAGGCTCAGGAAAAGCTGGAAGAAAAGCAGAAGGAGTTGCTGGAAAAGCACGGGATAGAGGAGGAGTCATCGCTAGGCGTAACTGTTCTTAAAGTCGATGGAGTGGAAACAGAAGAAGAGGCCTGGGAAAAGATTCGATCTTTCAAAGAAAATCTCGATCAATTTTACCAGAAAGAGTTCGGACTGGATGCGCCTTTGGAAGTTGAAATCAGGGAAAGGTCCATAGCTTAAAGTTGCCTCCAAATCACTCCTAAACCAAAAAACAAATAGGGAGGTGGCCCGTGAATCTTAAAGAAAAGATCCCGTTCTTTGGAGGAAATGGTTTCGGAACTGAGGAGCAAAGCAGTGTTCGACTTCTGGGTAAGTTAGAGGATCTTGAATCTTTTAAAGTCAAGGACTTCAACGAACTAGTAAAATCAGCTGCTTACAAGATGGAGAATAAAGTGAATGGTAAATCAATATTCCTGGGAGATGAGCTTGTCCGGGATGTAGATCGGGAAGATCTACTGGAACAACACTTATCCTATCGGGTTGAGGTTACCGAAGGAGAAGTAACAGCTACGGGAGAAGACGATAGCATAATCGAGGAGACCACCACGTTTAAAGTTATACTTAGGGTTCAGCCCAACGATGCCATTGAGATAAACGGTCCTCACAGTGTCTCTTCTCGCTACAAGGAGGCCCTCAAGGAGTCATTAAAGGAACACGCCGGAGAAAATATAACTTTTCAGAATATAGTGAAAGACTAGGAATTACTTGAATGCCAAAGGATTGCGTACTAGAAAGCAAGCGACTTTGTTTTAAACCGTTAAGGAAGGAGCACCTTGACCGCTACGTAGGTTGGCTAAACGATCCCAAGTTAAACCGCCACCTAGGCCCTATTACCGGTGCTCTATTTACCAGAGAAAAGGGTGAAGAGTGGTATGACCGGATGAAGGAACAAAATGACAAGCGTATTTTCTCCTTTCACCCTAAGGAAGGGAAAGGAAAACCGATAGGTTACTGTGGCCTCTACCGAATAGATCATAAACATGAAAGGGCGACGGTCCAGGTGATCATTGGAGAAGAAGACCATAGGGGTCAAGGTTTGGGGACGGAAATAACGAGACTTCTACTTGACTATGGTTTTGCTTTGCTTAGCCTCAGCTCAATCAGTTTATCCTTTATGGAGACAAACATTAAGGTCCGGAGGGTGCCGAAAAAACTTGGGTTCCGAGAGGCGGGTCGGTTGAGAAACTACTGGAAGGTCGACGGGAAATACTATGACAGGATATTGATGGATATAACTAGAGAAGAGTTTTACGAAAAGAATGAAGCACGAATTGCCGGTAACTACATTCACACCAACCAAAATTAAGGGGTGATTGATTTGGCAAAAGCGGACGAATCGGACAAAAATATGTGGCTACGGAGAGGAAAACTCTCCCTGTATGCAATAGTTGCTGCAGGGATAGGGTTCCTTGTAGGTCTGTATATTGTCGCTCCCATGATGCCCAAAACGGAGGCTTACGTACCCGATGCGGTAAAGAAGATGGAAACGGACGTGGTCGGTTTTACCAATCCCGAGAACGGGGAGTTATTACTTCCGGTAAAATTAACCGAGGAAGAAGATGCAGTGGATAAGGGGTTAAACAGTATCGGATCAAAAGCGTGGGGGAATACTTATCTACTTTTCGACGAGGGAGATGTCACTGCATACGGGGGAGATTTCGACGTAAGTAAGATAAAGGCTTCCCTCTCTTTTGCAGGAATGGACGGTGAAGGTGAAGTAGTAGAAGTTAAGGAAGCTGAGGTAGGTGACGAAGAAATTGAGATAGAAAGCGACCACCGGTGGGTGCTAATTATGGAAACAGGAGTTATGAATGAGTTCGGAATAAAAGCTGGCTCGAAACTCATGATGAACACTCTTCCTGATTAATAGCAAAACAAATCTTAAACTAACTCGCGGGTTAAATCCCCACAATCCCTGAGTAGGCTACCCTGGACGGTTTCGGGGTAGTCTACTCATATATTTATACTTCAGAGAAGCCGATTACCTAGATAATTTGGGTTACAGTAAAGAAATCGCTTGAATCGAGGCATCCCCGTCCACAAGACGGGGGATTCTGCGTGACTTTGCTAAACTAAAACTTTGCTGTACTAGTGTTCCTGTTTGTATAGAATGTGCACTGGTACTCAATTGTTTGCAGATTTAATTTGTGGAAGTTTGGTTAATAGCCTGGTTTCGTGAGCTTACTCAGGGACTATCAGGAGTGAGAGCAGAGTAATGCTAGATTACAATAGGATCTTTATATTCACTCAGTAAAACTTCCGGTCTTTACGAAAACCGCATGGCATTTTCCTTCCTCGGCCAGGTCCTGGCACTCTTCGCAAACCTATTCAGGCTCGCCGTAGGTCTTATCGGTTCGTTTTTCTGAATCTTCTAAAGCATCGAGCTCGCCCAGTTCTTCCAGATGTTCTTGACAGCAGTGATAACGATCTTTTTCTTCTTCCAATTTTACATACATTGGGCCTTACCCCCTATTTGATCAGTTTTGGTTCTTATGAGATTCGTGAGAAAAATAAGGAGTAATTGTTAAAGTCTTATTAAACGAGTATCTACGCCCAGGAGGGACAATCCAGGCAAAGGAAATAGTTCGAAAAAGTTGTTTTCAAAACAGGTAAGAGTCTTGTAATCAACCTTTTACACTACTCCCGAGGAGAAAAAACAGGTAAGGCTGGTGGAAATATTGACTATAGATGAAGCGCATGAAAAATACGGTTATTGAATCGTAGATTTTTGAAGATTGATAAAGAAGAGACATAGCTCCCCACTCTGTACTTCATACAAACTTTTAAAATGACTTTTAATTAAAAATATATTTGCGTGCTTTTATCTTCAGTTAAGTGAATTCATTTTTCAAATTATACTACTGCAGTGTAATTAGAAGTCTTTTTCAATAAAAACATTAATTCTCTTTTGAAAATAGATCCTGCCTAGCATTTTGCTAGAACAAGTATAGAAGCCCTTAACCTTTTTAAACTTTAAGAGGCTTTAATTTTCTTGGAGATCAAGTTCCAGATTTTCCAAAACGCTATGACAATAAAAAGTTATACCCGCACCAACTCCTATTACTCCAGTTAGAGTTAAAAAACCAATCATAATCAATTGACCCATAGGAAACCCCCAAGCTGACGTCCCCCCTGTTTCTGTTACGCCCGTGCTTCTCATAAGGGCAATAGTAGCTGAAAGCCCTCCTACAACAAGGGTAATTGCTCCCCAAATTGATAGACGAAATATTACGAGCCAACGTTTGTGCATTAGTTCAACTATCTTAGTTCTGGACTCAGTTTTCATCTTTTGCAAGTCAACGGTTTCGGTTGGGTGGAGGCTCCTTATGAAGGGTATTGCGATAGTAAGGGAAAGAATTTCTATAAAACCCAAGGTTCCTAATAGGGATAAAGGGTTTGCAAATAATGATAATAAAAAAGCTACTATGGGAATAAAAGCGAGAGAAGAATATAAATATTTTTCTCTCCGGGTAAATTTGAGTAGGAATTTTAGCCCAAGGTAAATGAAAGCAGAAGGTAGAAGTAAATATATGAAAGAAAACCACATACAATCTGTGCCGATGGAGACACCCAAAACGTAAAATGATGGGTGGAAATCGGGATAAAAGTTATAGAGAAGATATAGGCCATAATTTAGTAACAGCAACGTAAAAGAAATGTATAAGGGAAAGGTTAATTTGAAACGCTTGCTATATTTACCCTCTAGGTTATTTGGTTTTGGCTCTGTTTCCATTAGTGTTTTTTGAAATTATCCAGTCATAGGATGAAGAAGATGGTGCTTCGCAAATTCATTAAAGGTTAAATTGTATAGTTAACTCGTAGTAACCTCCTAAATTTTTTTATCACCCTGTCATCCGAAGCCTCTTATTATAGATTATAGAGTTCAATGGTTCATTCCAAATTTTCAAAATATCATTTATACTGAACTAATTCTTTTATTTGTGGTTCAGGAATCTCCATTTCATAAAGTAAAATTGCTTCTATAATGAGCCTAAGTTTTTGAATGGAGTCGTAGAGATCCTCTAGAAGTTCATCCCGGCTTGAAATTTTATCTTCTGAATCTTCACTATAATGAATCAAAAAGTTTCTAGCGTTGACAACGGTACTCACAAACTGATCTCCATTAGGAACAATAGGCGATAAGATTTCACTTAATTCATCAAATAAACTCTGAAATCTTTTCCTTAAAGAATGTTCATAATGATGTTTAAGTCTACTTTTTAGACTATCCTTAAAGCTAGAGTCTAGTTCATCAGGAATAACGTCCACCATTTCATTATATAAACCATCCAAGTACTTCTCCTCATTTTGATAAACGCCTTCCCGTGTGCTGCTTCTATGATAAGCTTCAAGCCCTCTTACAAACCGGAGAAAATCGTTTTGGAGATGTTTACTGGGACTATAAATTACCCCAAAATAGTTTGTTAATAAGTGTTCAAACTTTTCGTTAATAGTTAGCCAATTATTTAAGTACGTTTCAAAATTTTCACTAATCTCTTCATACGAAAATAGCATCTGGGAACGATTCAGCTCCTCGCTAGGAAAGTCCCTGTTTTTTCCAGGACCATCAACATGGTAGGTGTAAATTTTTGCGGGTCGTTTTTTATCTTCGTCTAATTTATTCAAGTATTCTTTAGAAGTACTTACTATATTTTTGGGAAAGACTGTTTGGTCCATTGCCAAGGTTAAGAAGTTTCTTATTAAGTGTCCTAATTCCAAATGTTCTTGAATATGTGTCAGGTCTTCTGACTCTATTGCAATAAATGTTTTTTGTTCCAAATTGCATCTCGTTGAAATTTCAAAAGGTTTTGGGAGCTTAAATTCAATTTTTACATTATGATTTCTGACATTGGTATTAATATTTTCTGGCTGCCCATAATCGACCCTTAGGTTTTTCCCATCATGGCAGGTACTAAAACCACTTATATTTACCCAATTCTCGAAGTTGGGGAAATAAAATTCTGTTCGATGAAATTTAATTTCATCTTTATTCGGAAAGTGCCAACCGGAATGTATTCTATTGACATAAAACGAATCGGTGTAAGGGCCCGCTGAGCTAATTTTTGAGCCTGAAAACTTGCAATTATATAGTGTAACATGTTTACCACTCAAAGTATTGCCCAAAACAATATCATAATCCGGGTTATTGCCAAACATAGATGGTTTGCCTGTAAATGATTCAAATATCCTCAACTCACCGCCATCTCTTTTGTCAAAGGTCAGGGACCCTTTTTTCTTATTATTTGGCCTATTAGGAAGCCACCATTCTCCTTTATAATTTAAATTTTTCAAGGTTTTTCCCTCCTATCCATTTAGGCTAACTCTAAGCATTTTGCCGGTTTCAAAGACTTCACTTTTCCCTCATGGTTGAACGACTCCTCTTAGTTTTTACTGTACGTCACTCCTATTTAAAAGCGAGTACCGCTTTTTAAACTTCCTTTCTGCAATACTCTAATCCAGAGTGTTGCGAAAACCTATTTAAAGGTCATGGCATAGAAGCAAAACTTCGACCAAATACAGTTTTCAAATTGAAATTAATTAATATGCTGATATTAATGCTTGAAGGTGATTTATTGCTAGACGCTAACAGGCAAGTCCATCAGGAAAGGCAAAAACGTCAGTTTCTTTAGTTACAAGGTAGGAATAATAAGTTGAGTCTCCT
>CAZYPS010000095.1:0-7058 GCA_964649445.1 uncultured Thermotogae bacterium
CCCCGCTGGGGAAATTGATCCCTGGTTTTATCGAACGGTTTCCAAAGCGATTTTTGCACATAAAATGCTACATTATCTACGAGGCAGAAGTCCCCCCTTTAAAAAAACAGGAAAACTGGTACAATCCGTAGCTAAAAAGATGACCTAAAAAACAAAGGTAACTTTCAAGAGCCATGTATCAAAACGAGAGAAGATTCATCCCACTTTACGTAGCGAGATTTTCAATAGCTTTAGGTGTAACGACCCTTCTGAATTTTATTGCTGTTTACGCGGACCTCTTCGAGGCAAGTGGTTTCTGGATAGGGATGTTTACCACCAGTTTTACTACCGTCCAACTGGTAAGCCTTATCCCCATCGGCTGGATTTCCGATCGGTTTAACAAAAAAACAATCTTGCTCGCGGGTTTAACGGTCCTCGCTTTTTCCTACCTGGGATTTATCTTCGTTGGAGGGGTAATTTCGCTGACACTGGCCCGGGTGATTCAGGGGGTAGGGTTTGCCGCGGCAGGGACTACCTGCCTGGCTATTACGGGAGAACTCGCTCCGAAGAAAGATAGGGGCAAGATAATCGGAACCTCCAACGCCTGGCGTCTCCTAAGCAGCGCCCTGGGTAGTGTCGCCGGCGGCTGGATGTTTCAACGTTGGGGCTTCACCCCACCTTACCTGGTTCTTGCTTTTATGACTTTGGTTGCGGCTCTGTTGACTTACCTTTTCGTAGAAGAAGACGAGACCAAAATAACGGAGTTCGCATTCAAAGTCCATATAACCAACAGGAGGATCCAATCGATATCGTGGTTTCGCTCGTTTTATGCATTCTCAGTGATGATGGTTAGGACGTATATTCCCGTCTTTGCCAGGCTCGCTCTTTCTCTATCCGCTACTCAGATAGGAATTATACTTGCCGCGGAAAAAGTTGCGAATATGTTTCTCCAGCGTTATTCCGGGAAGTTCTCGGATAGAATCGGACGGTTTACGATGTTATTCATTGGGGGAGGGACTTACGCTATTGGCGCGATTTTCATCCCTTTCCAGTCGGGATTCTGGGGACTCTTACTTATCAACGGTTTCATGGGCGTTGCCGATTCGTTCCGGGAGCCGGCAAGCATGGCGCTGTTTGCCGATGAAGGCCGGGAAAGTGGTATCGCTTCTTCCATTTCTCTCAGGAGTTTAATCTGGCAGCCCGGCGCCATCCTGGCCCCCCTTCTGGCAGGTGGTATAATGGATTGGCAAGGTTTTGGGCCTATCTTCTGGCTTGCCTCGGCACTCACGGTAATAGGTTTAGGTTTGATGGGGCTGTTTATGGCGCGTTATCGCGAGCAGGTCTTCAATTCGGGAGAAGGAGATTTTTCTGGTTAAAAATTGTCTAAATCTTCTGGGTTTAATCTATCCCGTACCAGCACGCCGTCGACCCCCGAAAGCGTTCAACTTCATTGTTGTGGAACCTGTATGGATTACCACGAACTCCACCGAGACCGACCTCCCGACCTTCGACCTAGATGTACGATGCATGATCTGCTGGAAATTGTTGAAGGATCGGACAGATTAATCTCAGTGGGCTAGTTCGATCTTATTCACGTGTATTAACCGGTAAGTTTATCCAGAAAATCGCCGCATCAGAAAAATTATGGAGCAGGTGTAAACGATCTCCGGTTAAGGAGCAAGAACCTCCCCGGTTTCTTCGTCGATTAACTCAATTGCGAGCACGGGACAACCGTTTGCTGCCTGTTCTCCTTCGTCTTTTTCCGATTCGTCCAGTTCAATTGAGTGGATGGCTTCCCCCTGTGGTTCTCCTTTGAGGGCTGCTTTTCCTTCGTGAGGTCCTGAATCTTCCTCCTCGAAATCCCTGGGGTCAACTGCGGTACAAACGAAGTTACTGGTACATCTCTCTCGATCCAGTCTTAATTCGTAGTTTGCCATTTTTTACCTCCCCAAATTCTGGTTTGGGTCAATTATAAAGCGGTATTAATACTTCGTCAAAATTAGAATTTGCTACGTAACTAAAGCCCTGTTCATATATAACAATCTGCCAAATGTCGGGAAAGTTATCCAGTAACATTAAGGACTCGGTGTCTTTACGTTTAATACGGAAAATTCTTCCCCCTGGCCGGCAGATAAAGACATTTCCGTCTCGGGCGGACAGGGTACAATATCCTTTTCTTCGACTACCGCCTGATCTTCGCCAATTTTAAGGGTTCCGCTCCCTGAAACGACGTAGAAAAAGACGTTTACCGGAACGGAGTGCGGAGGGACCACATCGCCCGGTTTCAGGATTAAGTTCATGATTTGAGCGTCGTCATGTTTGAGCAGTTGTTTTGACTCTATCCCGCGTTTATTCGTCTTTCCTTCGATAGCGTCCATACTTATTACTTTCATATTTTCACCTCGAAATGATTTAATAATTTAAGCGTAAACTTAAAAATTCACTTTGCTTCCTGAAAGACGGGAGCAAATATTAAAAATCCGAGCCCGGTGGTAACTATCAGGAATAGGTATCGGATCGTTTTGTTGAATCTCTGAATTGCTAACTCCCCGGTCCCCCGAGCCAGCCGTAACTCTTGAGGTAACTGGCGTAAGCGGCAGGAGCGAGGTCATCGATTATGCCTACGACTTCTCTTTTCGGAAAATCTTCCTGACTGTACACTTTGTTAGCGATCTTTCGGATTCCGGTGAGGGCCTCCCTTTTCTCCTCTGGAACTTTATAGGGCACTAGCCCGGTAAGTACCCAGACTTGTGAAACCTCTTCGGGTATAATGAAGATAACTCCGAACTTTTCACCTTCGTTAGCTTTTTTGGGAATCTCTTTTCTTGCCTGAACTTCGGCGGATAGTTGCTCGACCAGACTACTTGCCAGCAATTCCGTCTGCATTGAAGTAGCAAAACTACCGGTCTGATCAACGATTAGAACGGAAAAGTCTTCCGCTGATTCCTGACCGTCGGTTTGACCTTCTGCCTGAAGTGTTAGGCCTAAAGTAAATATTAGAAGTATGGCCATACTTATCGCCAGGAACGAGCTTTTTTGACTTTCTAATTTATTCATAATTAGTCTTCCTCCGTTAATTCTGGCAGTGTTTCTGGGTCAAAGATGTTCTCAGGTAGCTCCGTGTTTATCTCATACTCCTTCCACGTTAGTACCGTCTTGCTTCCCTTTTGGACGTTCTCCATGGTCATCTTCTTTACGACCCAGAAATCCTCGATTTTCTCTATACTGGAATTCCGCTGGACTTTTAACAACTCTCCGTCCAGGTCGTAGTATTCGACTTTTTTCGGCTTCCAATTTTTCTCGCTGATCCAGGATCGAACTTTACTGTATCCTGCGGTTTCGGGGTCTTGGGCTACCCCCTCTACTACGTATATTTTCTCTCCTTCCGGACTTTCCTCCCGGAGTAGTTCGTAGGTGTATTCGTCTACGTTTCTAGAACCTAAATCGTCATAGGTAAAGTCGGACCCCATAAACTGCTGGTTTTCCGCTTCCTGGCTCATCTCTTTGGTTATGTCGAGGGACGGAAGATAAAGCCAGGTACTTTCCTCACCTTCGTCGCTCTCAGTCTTTAATAGTGCGGTACCGGCGACGTTTTCCGGCTCCCGGAATACCATGACCGAGTCATCGTCTCCCCGATTCCACGCTTCCATCTTCCTGACCTTCTCCTCTCCTTTCTCGTTTATTAGAGTCATGGTCAAAATTGCGTTCACGGTTTCCGGCGTGGCGGCATTATCTACCTTATCGATAATTTCCCTCCCGGTGAGTTCCTGAGCGGATAAAACGAAGCCGCCAGTTGAAGCCAGAAGTGCGAGGGTCAGTAGACTTATTAGTGTAATATTCTGAACTGAACTGAATTTAGCCTTTTTTGTCATTTTCATCACTCCTTAATTTGTGGTTATGATTGAACTTTTTCCGTCCACAACAAAGCCGCGGGTAGCAGGGTCAGTGCCGATCCGGCGGATAGGATCATAGTTAATGCGACCATCGCGCCCAGCGTCGCTATTGGGGTAAAGCTCGACGCAAGTAAGACTCCGAACCCGACGGCTACGGCAAACGCGTTGAAGAAAATAGCCTGGCCGGTCGTTCTGGTGGCGTCTATAACGGCTGATTCAGGGGTTTCTCCTCGGTCTAACTCCAATCTGTAGCGGGATACGAAGTGAATCGTGTAGTCTATCCCTATCCCGATGGCTATGCTGGCAAGCATTGTCGTCGCGTTGTCCAGAGGTATCCCCAGCAATCCCATCAACCCGAAGTTAACCCCGATCGTGAAGCCCAGCGGTATCATACTCATCAAGCCAAACTTGACCGAGAGAAAGATGAGTCCGACGATGGCTGCCACGGCTACCAGAGCAATGGATAAACTAATCACCTGGCCTCTGACGAGCAGGTCAGTCAGCACCTTGAAGAGATAGCTTGAGCCGGTAACCTGAACGTCGAATTTATCTTCAGCTATCTCTCTTGCTTCTCGTTCAGCACGATCTATTATCTCCGCCAGCTTGCTGCTGCTAACTGAAGTCATTCGGATGTTTATCCTCGCCTTGTCGTAGTTGTAATTGACCAGTTGTTCGAAGTCGGAGCCGTCACCTGACATTTCGTAAAGCAGGAGTTCCTGAGAAACCCCGTCTTTCGTCTCCGGTATTGCTTTCTCGCCCGTTAGAGAATTGTTTATCTCGGTTATCAGGTTAGCTATAGACATGGAATAACCGACTTGCTCGATTTCCCCTAGCTGATTTTGTAATTCAAGCATTCCGTTCAGGACTTCCGGGTTTTTTATATCCCCGGTTACCACGACCGATAAGTTTTCCGAGCCACCGAAGCTGCTATCTATGACCTCGGTCGACTTTCTTATTTCGCTATTTGGTCGAAAGAAACGTAGAGTGTTGGTTTCAACGGTCAACAACGTCGCTCCGTAAGTAGCAATTCCTAAAATTAATATCCCGACAATCAGGATAACCGTTTTGTTATTTACCACGAATTTGCCAAGACCTGCCAGGATTTTGCTCCCCTGTTCTTCAGGTTCCTCTTTCTTCGAGTTATCTCTCTTGGCTTCCGCGTGAACGGTTAGTGAAAGGAGAGCGGGGATCCAGGTAATGGAGATAATCAGTGCGGCAATGACTCCGAAGCCGATGAATAACCCAAACTCCCCTACCTGGCTGACGGGAGACGTGACTAACGAGAGAAAACCCACTGCCGTGGTAATGCTGGTCAGTACAATTGCCGTGCCAATGTGTTTGATTACAGTGTCAATTGCCTGGCTCAGTTTCACCCCTTCACCTAGCCTGTGGTAGTAATCGTTCAGAATGTGAATTGCATCGGCTACACCGATAGCGATAAGCATTACCGGCAGCGTTGTGGAAATCATTGACATCTCCGTCCCGGTCAGCGCCATTAGCCCGAGAGTCCAAATTGTACTGAACAAAACTACTGATAGAGGGATATAGACTCCACCGGCAGTTCTGAGTGTAAGGTAAAGTACGAACGCAAGTACGCCGATGACGATCGGAACCAGTGTAACCAGGTCGTTTTGCATGGAGGAGGTCATTTCCGCGTTTACTGCAGGTCCGCCGGCGGCGTAGAAGTTTTCCGGGTCTTCTTCACCGTCGATAATCTCTTTTAAGTCACTGTTGACATCGCTATCCGACGCATCTTCCGAGAGTTCGATCAGGAATCCCGCATATCTCCCATCGCTGGATAGCACCGTTCCTCTCAACGTTTGAGTGTTTTTCACGTAGTCTTCTATTTCAGGAATTACTTCTGGATCAACACCCGACTCGGGCACAAGGTCGGAGACTTTCAAACTTCCACCACTACCTTCCAGCTTTTTAGCGTTTGCAATGCTCTGAACATCATCCACTCCCTCGACCTGGTTGAATTCTTCCGTCAATTCGTCGATTCTGGATAGAGTCTCTTCGCTGAAGATATCGTCTTTCCGATAAGCTACTATTATCGTGTCCGTCCCTCCAAAAGTCTCGGTGACCTCGTCGTAAAGCTCTTTCGCCGGGTGCGAGGTGGGCAACATGTCGTCGACGGAATTGTCTATTTCCAGAGAGGGAATCCAGAATCCGAAAAACAGGGTCACAAGTAAGACGATGATTATCGTTGTTTTTGGAAAATTAGTTATCGTTCCCGACAGGTTCTCGAGCCATTCGGTCAATTTCTGACTGATATCCATTTTGCTCCCCCTCTTACGAATAAGTTAGTTAATATTCACTAATTTAATTTCAAAAAAATTAAGTCTCGATCGATTTATTGAATATGTTCCACAGTTCTTCGCTGTCCCTGGTCAGGGAATCGTCTCTGCCGGACAGGGACCACAACAATACTTTTGTCTGGATAAGTCCGATGAACATTAGCGCTATTCCTTCTGAAGCCATATTGGACTTTATTACTCCTTGCTTTTGTCCCTCTTCGACTATCTCGCGAATAAAACCTTTTCTCTCTTCCACAACTTCTCGCAGGAGATCTCTCAATTGAGGATCGTCGAAATGAATGTCGTCGGAAAAAAGCAACCGGGCGTTACCGGGATGGTCTTCGATGTACTCCAGGTGTTTGAAGAATACGGATTTTAGTTTTTCCCTGGCTGACTTTTTACCCGGTATATTTGCAAGCTCAGACCTCATTCGATTCCCGACGTACTCTATACTGGAACCAATTATGTCGTATTTCCCGTCAAAATGTCGGTAGAGAGCTGCTTCCGAGATTCCGACTCGCTCTGCTATATGGGCTGTTGTCAGGTTCTGAGTACCGCTTTCTGCCAGTAATTCCAGGCTGGCCTTGATGATTTCTTTCTGTCGTGTATGGGTGTCTTTTCTGGTCATATTAAATCCTTTCTTAATATGTTAGTATTCGTTAACTAACTTGTACTAATTATTAAACTACAGGCGAGTCTCTGTCAACCCACGTCTTAAAAGATAGTGTATAAGTAACTGTGTAAAATGAATTTATAGCTTTGGAAACCGTTCAGGAAAATCTTTTCAGTCAAAGCTGAACATCGAGGCGAGCGGGCACGGTCTCTTGATTCCGAGGAAATCAAGAGGAGCGAGCCGAGATCGGAAAGGGCAATTTCCCCGCTGGGGAAA
>CAZYPS010000096.1:0-6892 GCA_964649445.1 uncultured Thermotogae bacterium
ATTCTCCGCCTGATCGTAGATGAAAGACAACTCGGAGTCGTCAACTATATCGTCCTCGACCTCGTTGCCGCGATCAACCGGCATACAATGGAGAAGATAACCGGGATCAGCCAGTTTCTGTTTTTCTCTGGTGTATTTCCAGTCCTTATGCTGGCGGGCCATCTCGATTTCTTTCTCCTTTCCGACTTCGTAGCGATCAGGGCTCATCCAGTTTCGGGGATAAACGATGTCCGCATCATCTATCGCCTCGTTCATGTCGTTCGTGACAGTGAACGAACCTCCCGACTTATCGGCGTTTTCCTCTGTTATCTCTAAAACGTCCGGATCCAGCTCGTAGCCTTCGGGATGAGCCAGGTTAACGTCCATACCGAACAGGGCAGAAGTCAGAATATTCGACTGAATTGAGCCCCAGGACCTGACCCACGGTGAGTGTACCCAGGTAACTGCTATCTTCTTGCCTTCCAGGTTTCCGACTTTTTCCTGCATCGTCATGACGTCGGTCATCGACTGGCAGGGATGGTATATGTCGGAAGCCATATTTATGATAGGAATAGAGGAGTGTTTACCCATCTCGTACATTATCTCCGTACCCTGACCGTAGTAATCGACCTTATCCTCCAAAATCCTCACGCCAGCTCCTTCAGCGTATCGGCCCATCACCTTGGTCGTGTCTTTTATCGATTCACCCCCACCAGGCTCCCTGGTCAGAGATATCCTCATCGTCTCCGGCGCGAGAAACTGTGAGTGGCCACCAAGCTGGCTCATTCCTGCTTCGAAAGACTGCCGCGTCCTGGTGGACGAATTGAAGAAGAGCATCATAAAGGTTTTGTTCTCCAGCGCGTTTAGCGTTTCCCCGCTGTAGTATCTGCTTTTCAGGTCCTTCGCCACGCGCAGAAGAACGTCCAGTTCTTCCTTCGTCCAGTCTTTTACGCTGATTAAATTCTTTCCTTTTAAATCGTACCAGCTCATATTTTACCTCCTAGCTCAAAAGCAGGCTCAGCAAGCCCTTCTGAGCATGTAATCTATTTCCAGCTTCTTCAAAGACGATGGAATTGGGGCCATCGATAACCTCGTCCGTGACTTCCATACCCCTGTCCGCGGGCAGACAATGCATATAGTGAGCGTCATTGGTGAGGTCCATTTTGTCCTGGGTGGTTATCCAGTCCTTGTTATCCTCAAAGACTTCCCTTGCTTTATCTAGGTCAGCGGTTGAACCGTCCGTAGGTTGAAGTGTCCATGACTTCGGATAGACTACGTCCGCATCTTCGAATCCTTCTTCCATATCGTGGACTATTTCGAAGTCACCACCATGTTTTTCAGCCCGTTTTTCGGTTGCATCTAAAACGTCAGAGTCGAGGTCCAGCCCTTCCGGATGGGCTAAAGTTACGTCCATTCCCATGGTTGCGGCACTAATAACGGCGGACTGCGGCACGGATAGCGGTTTCTCGACCGAACCGGAATAAGCCCAGCTCATAGTGAACTTTTTGCCGGAAAGGTCCTTGCCCATCTTCTCCTGCATCGTCATTACGTCGGCAAGTGCCTGACAGGGATGGTAACCGTCGTCCTCCATGTTGATTATTGGAACCGATCCCCAGTTCGCGAATTCTTTTAGGACTTTGAATCCTTTACCGTACTTCCAGTCCGTCTTATCGCCGTAGATTCGAATGGAAATAGCATCGCCCATCTCCGAGAGAACTCGAGAAACGTCACTAACTCTCTCAGTTGAATAGGCTTCCTCCTCTCCTTCTAATGCGGGTGTGTAAACGGCACCCGGCTGGAGAAAGTGGGCGTGCCCCCCAAGTTGAGTCATGCCCGCCTCGAACGAATTTCTCGTTCTTAGCGAAGTATTGTAAAAGAGCATGAATAGACTCTTGGCCGGTAGTACGTTAGTTTGTCTTTCTCCTCTTATCTGTTTCCTCTTAAGGTCGTGAGCCGCCTCCAGAATCGCATCTATTTCGTCCCTATCGAAATCCAACCAGGTCAAAAAATCTTCTCCTTCAAGTTGAGTGTTAGACATGGGTTGTCCTCCTTTATTGAGTGGTTAATGTCATTGAGTAATTGTCGTACCAGTCTGTCCTTCAAGTGCCTCAAATACTTTATCCAAAGACGTTATTACCGCTTTCTTGCCGCCTGATTCGACGAATTTCATTCCAGCCTTTACTTTGGGTTTCATTGAGCCTCGCGAAAAGTGCCCTTCTTCCATGTAAGTGGAGGCTTCGTCCACAGTCACGTGATTTAGTTTTTTCTGGTCAGGCTCATTGTAGTTCAGATATACGTTTTCTACGTCCGTAAGAATAAGCAGAACTTTCGCCCCTACGTCCTCCGCCAGTTGTTCGGAGGCCAGATCCTTATCAATTACGGCCTCTCGACCGACAAGCTTATCACCTTCGCGAACTACGGGTATACCGCCACCCCCAGCCGCAATTACTACTGTATGAGCAGCCAGCAGTTGTCTTATCGGTTCTTTTTCCACTATGGCGACTGGATCCGGTGAGGGCACGACCCGTCTATAACCCCTCCCGGCATCCTCTATCATATCGTAACCTTTTTCTTCCTGCAATTCTTTCGCTACTTCTTCAGTGTAGAACGGTCCTACCGGTTTTGACGGATCTTCGAATGCCGGGTCGTCTCCATCAATCAACGTCTGAGTCAAAACCGTCGACACTGGAATGTCCCCTCGACCATTTTGGTTAAACACGTTATCCAGGCTCTGGGATAGCATGTAACCGATAAACCCCTGACTCTCGGCACCGCAAACGTCGAGCGGATGGGATGGAACTTCCTCTTTTGCGATCTCGTTCTGAAGCATTAAATTACCTACCTGGGGTCCATTCCCGTGAGAGACGACTATTTTGTAAGTCCCAGATAGCACCATCTTTCCTATCTGTTTCATCGTCTCGTTCACGTTCTCAATCTGCTGTCTTGCCGTCCCCTCCTGGCCGGGCTTCAAAATTGCGTTCCCCCCTAACGCCACTACCGTTAGGGTCTTGCCGTCGTTTTCCATGTTTTCCCCCTTCTTGAAGTTATTTAGTTGTCGGATTTCTCGAGAGCATCTTCCATTAATCCCCAGTGTTTTTCCATGGACACCCTTGCTCCTTCGAGATCTCCTTCACTAATGGAATTAAATAGATTTTTGTGAATATTAAAACACCGTTTAATCCGTGAATCGTCGACTAAATAATACTTATGAGTTAGTTCTCTGTAGAGTGAGCCATCTATGGTTGCGAGAAGCGGCTGAGCTGCTTCAACCACCAGAGGGTTGTCGGTCAAAGAGATCAATGCTTTGTGGAAATCATGATCCGCATCCATGTACTGCTGATACTCCCGTTCAGTTGAATGACTCTTCATCTGTTCCAGAGCTACTTCCACTGGAGTAATTTCCTTTTGATCAATATCCTCAACCATCATCTCAAGCATTGCGTCCTCGAGGTTCTTCCTGGCTTCGATAATATGGAGATGGCTCATTTCCTTCTTTAACAACGAGAGATCCGGAGAGATCAGATTACTTTCCCTGACCGATTCGCTAACGTAAGTTCCCGAACCTACCTTCGTATCAACTACACCCAGAGCCTGAAGGCCACTAAGAGCCTCTCTTACAGACGGTCGACTGACTTCCATTTTCTCCGCCAGCTCGTGTTCGGAAGGTAGCCTGTCACCCGGACTCAAATCGCCAGCCTCAATCGACTCAATTACCTGCTCCGCTACTTTTACACTCTTTTTCTTTGATGGTTCAACACTATTAAACATATTCCTCACTCCCCTCCAGTTCCGGACAAATGTGCATATGTCATACAGGTAGCCATTTTGGAATACCAGCTGACAACCCCCTGTACTTATTTATTCCAGGCCCTTTAAATCTTCCAGGAGTCCTGTCCTCTCGTTGAACTCCTTAATCCTCTGATCAATCTCCCCAACCTGATCGTGAATTTCCGACCAGTAATTGGGCCAGTCGTACCACTGTGCATCGAGCTCTTCCGTCTCCTTCCCCTGCTGTTCTATCCAGGTATAATATTTTAGATTGTGTACCCGTTTTTTCTGGTAGTAATCAAGCTCTTCCATATTGTCCGTCTTAATTCCCTCAAGGTACTTATGATAGTCCTTTACTGCGTCTTCATGCGTATATTCTCCTTCTTCGGACCTCATCTCTTCCAGTCGAGACCCGTATAGCTCCATTGAATCGGTAAATACGGTAAGTACGACGTCGTCCTCAGTCAACTCGTAATACTTCGAGTACTTTATCGCCGAAGCCAGGTTTGCTACTGATGATATACCCATTTGCGGAAGATTTTCTATTGTATTTACCGGAACGTTCTGTTCCTCGAGATACTCCTTGCCTGCGGGTTCATTAAACAACCTAATCAGGTTCATCGAGTTGGAATCGTCCACGTCTATTACCATGTCGGTATTCCTCACGTTGTGAATCCACGGCACGTGCTTGTCTCCTATTCCTTCAATTCTGTGGCCTCCGTAACCGTTGCGCAGCAGTGTCGGACACTGGAGAGCCTCCCCCACTGCAATTTTCGATGTCGGGAACTGCTCCTTAAGATAATCTCCGCACCCCATTGTTCCGGAAGAGCCGGAAGTAAGTACCACGCCTGAGTAACTGGAATTAGGCGTCAACTCGTCTTCCAGAACTTCCTCCATAGCCGCGCCAGTTACCTCGTAGTGCCAGAGGTGGTTGCCAAACTCGTCGAACTGATTAAAGATGACTATATCGTCTCGATTTTCCTTCAATTCCCAGCATTTGTCGAATATTTCCTTAACGTTACTTTCACAACCGGGAGTCTTTATAACTTCTCCCGCTACTTTCGACAACCAGTCAAATCTCTCCTGACTCATCCCTTCCGGCAATATAGCCACGGACTCACAACCAAGCAAATCCGAGTCGTACGCTCCACCCCGGCAATAGTTACCGGTAGAGGGCCAAACAGCTTTCTGACCCGTGGGGTCGAACTGTCCTGTCGTCAGCCGTGGAACTAGACAACCGAAGGTAGCTCCTACTTTGTGGGCTCCAGTGGGAAACCACTTTCCGACGAGAGCAATTATTCGAGCGTCCACGCCGGTAAGCTCACTTGGTAACTCCAGATAATTTACGCCGTCGTAAAGTCCGCCCTGTTTTACCGGCTCGTTCTTCCAGGTAATCCTGAAAAGGTTGTAGGAGTTTACATCCCAGAGCCCAATATCTTTCAATTTTTCCTTTATCTCGTCGGGAATTAACTCAGGATTCTTTTGCTGTTCCAGGGTTGGAATTATGATATTTCTTTCTTTGGCCTTCTTTACGGCATTCTCAAGTCCATCTTCATTCATGGTCAAATCTATAATTGGTACCACCTCAAAATAGTTGGTTTATCCAGAATTTTGACGGTAAGGACCTTCGGGAAAGATCAGTTATACTTCGTTAATCTCGCTAGACGGAATAGTCCAAACGCTCAATTATTTTTTATACCACCTGTAGCCTCAGTGTTCACAGGGAAGTGGTAAGTGTAAAATTATCTTACAGGTTTTATACTACTACAGTTAGTTTATTATATCAATGAAATAGAAGTCCTCTAAAAAGTAAAAGTATAACCGGACTTGAGAGGTCCCGACAAAGCCCCGAAAACTACTAGAGGAAAGAATTTATCTGAATGAGACCTCAATCGTTTTGTTTTTCGAAAAGCTTTCCAAAAAAGTTGGTAGTTTAAGTCCTTCTGTTAAGTCCGGCCAGAAAATAAACCATCCACTATCCGGACCCGGAGTAGGCTTCGAGAATCCTTTCCGGAACCGCTGGATACTTAAACACTCTGTTTCCGATCGCATGGCAAACAGCATTGATAACCGCAGCGTGAGAAGCCATGAGCGGAACTTCTCCCAGTCCTTTTGCCCCGTGGGGGCCTCCGGGGTAGTCCGCCTCGACGAAATCAACTATCAAATCGTCCGGAACGTCCCGAGACGTCGGTACGAGATAGTTCGTCAGGTCGGGATCGGTGAACTCGCCCTCAATTTCTTCCAGGTCTTCCGTCAGCGCGTAACCAATTCCCTGGGCAACTCCTCCTTCGACCTGACCTGCCGCAGTAGTAGGGTTGATTATTTTGCCGGAATCGTGGACCGCTACGTGTTTTATCACTCTGGCCTGGCCCGTGAGACTATCAATTTTCACTTCACTGATATGAGATGCAAAAGAATAGACGAAGTAAGCATCGCCCTGTCCCGTTTCGGGCTTCCAGTTCTTCACGCCTTTCTTCGCCCAGCCCTCCGCGGCGAGGTCCACGTTCTCGGACCACATTTCACCCGCTACGTCTTTTAATTCCACCCGATTTGAACTATCCGAATCGTCTACAGCGTAACCGTCCTCGAAATGTATCTTCTGACAGTCCAGTAACTGCCGAGCTACGGTACTGATCCGTTCTTTCAGGATTCCCATCGCATCGATTATCGCGTTACCTGCCATGGTGGTCGTCCGCGAAGCAACCGTGGGGCCGCTGTCCGGTACCCTAGAAGTATCCACATCGGTTAAATGGACTTTGTCCAGCTCCAATCCCAGGGGATCGGCTGCAATTTGAGACAGGACTGTTTCCGCACCTTGACCCATTTCGGTATTACCGACGGCTAACGTAAGCGTACCATCGACCTCGAGCTTGAGATAGGCACCTGCCTTTTCCAGAAACGGCGCTCCAGCCCCCATTCCGACACCGTACATTACCGTGGACAATCCAATACCTTTTTTGATCCGCTCGTGACTCCCATTCCAGTCCTCGTAATCGGATCTCGTAGCGTCCCAGCCGGACAACTCTTTCGCCCTGGTTAAAGATTTGCCAAGACCGACACTTTTGCCCAGCTTCTGGTTCGATGCCGTCCGGTCTCCAGATCTCAGTATATTTTTCTCTCTGACCTCATCCGGCTTTTTCTCCAC
>CAZYPS010000097.1:0-6845 GCA_964649445.1 uncultured Thermotogae bacterium
GAGGGTGGTGGGCGAAGCAGGACTCGAACCTGCGACCTCCTGAATGTGAGTCAGGTGCTCTCCCACTGAGCTATTCGCCCATGAGATAATAACCTATGACAGTGTAAGATAGAAAATCGGGTTTTTTCAAAAACCCAAAACATCCGTCTGAGTAGTTTATATCACCTCCCTCATATTCAATACTTTCTGGTTTATATTACCTACCACTCTACACGTTCGCAAGGGTCAAGGCACCGTTCATGGCATCTTTTAAGTCTGCATCGCTAATGTTCACATACTTTAAAGCCGTATTATTTGTAAAAAATAGGGGATGAGTTGCCTCATGGAACTTTACAAATTATCCTCCTAATTGATGATAAAACTAAGTATTAATTAAATTAAAACTAATCTTTCTTTTCCTGCCAGACGGCCAGTTGGCAGGTTTTTGCTTTATTTGCTTTTGTGAACTTTCTCAGCTATGGTAAAAATCCAGGGGGTGGTAAAACAAACGAAGTTTTTGACCAATTCTTCCATCTGACCTGATCGCTGGTCAATTAAAAGTACCTAAAATTGCGAAGAGGAGGTACTTATGTTCTCAAAAAAGCTTCCCATTTTCCTGCTGGCAGTTCTGCTGGTAGGCTCAATTTTGGCCGCTCCACCAACTTTAGCGGTTGAAGAAGTTACCATTCACGAAATTCAGTCAAACACTACCGACGAGGGAGCATCAACTTACGCAGGACAAACCGTAGTCACTACCGGTACAGCGGTTGTCACTGATGACAATGGATTCTATTTGCAGGACGGTAAAGGCGCATGGAACGGAATCTGGGTTTACACGGGAGGGAGCCCGGATGTCGCACCGGGAGACCTCGTTAGGGTCAAAGGACCAGTGGATGAGTATTACCAGATGACCGAATTCAACGAGCCCAGTGAGGTCGAAGTAGTCGGAGATGGTACGATACCGGAACCGGTAGTCCTTAAAGCCAATGAAGTAAGACAGGAAAAATACGAGGGCGTGTTAGTCGAACTTCGAGACGTGACGGTAGCCAACCCAGCAGCGGGAGAAGGAAACTGGTACGTCGAGGACGAAACCGGGAAGGTTCTAATATCCGGCTCCCATCTAGGTGACGCGGCTACACCGACTCAGGAAGGGCAGAACGTCGAACTGATAAGGGGACCTGTCGACTTCAGTTTCGGTGAGTTCAGGGCCCGACCGATGGAAATTGAAGGTCTGGAGGTATCCTTCCCGAAACGGGGCAAGATTGGCGAATCGGTGACCTACCCGGATCTGTCAAAAATCGATAAGTTCAGAGTCTTCCTGCTTGAGGACGAAGTCGAAATCACCGGGACGGAGACTGGCGTAAAACTTTCCTTCTCGACCATGGAGGCCGAGGAGCTGACGGTAAAATACGGAGCGTACGAACCCGAAGCCGGGCCTCAGCTCCCGGAATATACCGAGACCACGAAGATGACCTACGATTCAGCAAAAGGAGACCACGAGGTTTCACTCCAGCTAGACCAGTTCGACTTTGATGACCCCACTACTATCAACTACAGGCTGATCGTCGACGGAATACCCTACGACGGCAGATTCAGAGTAGAGCCCGGTATGAATTACTCCGTAGTTCCTTACGTAGAAGAAGGGCCTTTCGTCGATCTGGTAAAAGAAGAGAGCGCAGTAATCTCCTGGAAGTCAAACGTACCAACCACCGGCGAAGTCAAAGTGGGTAACCGGACAATCAGATCCGATACAGAAAGGGAAAGACACGAGGTAAAGGTAACCGAGCTTTCCCCGGGATCCGAAATTGACTACAGCGTAACTGTTATGGACCCTGATTCGAACTACGATATGACTACCAAGACGTATAGCTTCGAAACTGAATCGGATACAGACCACTTTAAATTCGCCTTTATGGGAGACAGCCGTGGCGGCTACGAAGGCTCAGAACACACAGAGGGTTTAGTTAATTACGCCAACAGCACAAACTACGACACAATGACCACCCTGCTGGAAAGTGCCTATGAACAGGGCATGGACTTTACCGTTTTTGCTGGCGACCTGGTCAAAGGGTATACAAACAACGTGGAAGGGTTTAGAAATCAGCTGGAGGCTTGGAAGGATACTACGGAATTTGTCGGAGCCTATATGCCAATCTATGAAGGTATCGGAAATCACGAACTGCTCTATGATGCCTACGACGACGGGAGCACTTACGGTATCCAGTTCGATAAGAAAGGCGAGGACAGCACTGAAGCAATCTTCGCCGAGGAATTCGTCAATCCGTCTTCCAAACCGGACCCGGACGATCCCCCCGTAAGACCCGAACCGGAAGGCCCGAATGCACCAACATACAGGGAAAACGCATATTACTTCGACCACGACAACGCCCGTATCCTGATGATAAACTCCAACTACTGGATCTCCACCAACCCGGAAAAGTACGGGTCCAACCTCGAAGGCTTCATTCTGGATAACCAGATGGAGTGGATCAAGAAAGTAGTCGAAGACGCAAAAGAGGATCCCGACATTGACCACCTCTTCCCGGTGATGCACGAGCCACCCTTCCCGAATTCTGCCCATATTGACGATTCCATGTGGCACAGCGGACAGAAACAGTACGTGCTCGATATGAGGGACGAGATGCTAAAGATATTCGGCGAGAGCGGCATAGTACCGGCGGTCCTCGCAAGCGACGAACACAACTACCAGAGGGTTTTAATTACTGAAGAAACCCCAGTGTACACTAATATGACTTCCACCGACTACGGGAACGAATTCTACGAGATCGTCTCCGGCGGTGCCGGGGCACCCAAATACGAACGCAGTTACGCCCCGTGGGGAAGCTACGTAAAGGAATTCGAGTCCGCTGCCCACTACGTAGAAATCCACGTGGACGGCGAAAGAGCTGCGGTCAAGGCGAGGGACAAGTCGGGTGAACTCATTGACGAAACCTACCTTAAACGTAAAAAAAAAGAAGCAGAAAAGGAAGTCAAGTTCGCCACCTTCAATATAGAGAACCTGACCACCGAACAGGTCCAAGAAAAAGGTGACGAACAGGCGGCCGCAGCTGCAGAGATCATCCAGCGGGTCAACCCGGACGTCTTGGCTCTCAACGAGATCGCCAACAACTTCCAGCAAGGGAAGATGACCGAGATCTCAAACGCAAAGGCTTTCGTCGAGAACTACCTGAAGGAGCCACAACGGGACGGTCTACCAAGTCTGGATTACGAGTACATCTACGTCGCCAAGTCCAATACTGGAGTACCCAGCGGAATGGATATCGATAATAATGGCGAGGTCGTAACCGAACCGGGATCCGGGGAATACGGCAACGATAGCTACGGATACGGGGAGTACCCGGGGCAGTACGCAATGGCATTTCTAAGTAAGTACCCGATCAAACGGGACCAAGTCCGGACCTTTAGGAAGTTCCTCTGGAAGGATATGCCAAACAATAAAATGCCGGTTGGGTCCGAACACGGCGGAATGTACCTGACCGAAGAGGAAGCCGAGAAGTTCAGGCTCTCTTCCAAGAGCCACTGGGACATACCGGTCAATATAGATGGTACCACCGTACACGTGCTGATGGCCCATCCGACACCGCCCGTCTTCGATGCTGAAGCCAATTTAAACGGACGGAGAAACCACGACGAGGTCAGACTTCTTACCGATTACGCGAAAGGGAAAGACTACATCTACGACGACAGCGGAGAAGAAGGCGGTCTACCCGAGGACGCCAATTTCGTCCTGATGGGCGACATGAATGCATCACCCGGCGGAGCGGACAACTTTCAGGCTGCAAATTTACTAATTGAAAACCCGGAGATGAACACTTCAACCTTCCCGATGAGTCAGGGTGGAATAGACATCTCGTCATCGGCCCGATTTAACACGCTAAGTGATCTACGAGTTGATTACGTCCTTCCTTCCAAAGACATAGAGATCAAGGGGTCGGCCGTTTTCTGGCCGGGACTCGGTCCAGGAGCACTTAGATTGCAGGAAGTCACCAAACAAGCTTCGGATCACAAGCTGGTATGGGTAGAGGCGGACATAAGCTAGTAAATATTGAGTGATACGGACATGAGCCCCGTCTCTACGGCGGGGCTTTTTTATTATACCTCATACTTCTATGAAAAGGGCGTAGAACGGACTTGATCAAGCGGTTTGATGAAAATTTCATTCAACAGGTTATTTATGGGACGTTATCAGCCTAAAAGAAAGTTCTAAATAAACTCCGAACATAGTATCCGAAAGCTTAGTGAAGAGTTTGGATTGTATAAGAAATAGGAAGATTAGTCAGGTCGGTCTAATGAGGCAAGTTCATTTTTTAACCTAAGTTGAGCGATTATCTCATTTAAGACAAACTTCTAAATCAGAATACAAAAGAAAGCCCCCATATTGGATAAACCTAATCTTTTAGCGTTCGCTCCTTTTGAAGCCCTAAGCAACTATATCAACTAACAACACAAAACTTAGGCAGTAAAACGATTTTTATATTAAACTAAAAATATAATCCCACTTCTTATCAGCAGAGACCGATTTTACAGATCAATCTTTCCCTATTCTCCTGGAAATCTCCGTGGTGATCTTCTTTCCATACGTTTTCCCTGCAAATATTGTCCGTGCAGGTCTGAGCCCTCTTTTTTTTCTGTTCACGTCTGCTGTCAATAAAGTTCTTGTTCATTTTAACCACTCCTGGGTTAACTGTACTCATATCAAAAGTAGAGTATTTTCATCAACTTTATTATATAGCGTTTTAAGAATAATGCAAATTTGCAGAAATAGTCTCTGGAAAATAATGATAGCTTTGGCAGGCTCAATAATAATTGCTTTTTACTTAAATTAGTCCCCGCCAGAGCAAAACCTCTGGCGGGGTATTTAACGGACTTTCGAGGCAAACTTATAAATTTGAAGGTTTATCCCTTTATCTGAAGATTACTTTGTTGGTCTTTCCGCATCTTGTTCACCAGATCCTTGAACTCAGGGTAGCCCTTTAACGGCAACAGGGACTTCTTTTTAACTAACTTTCTCGTAACGGTCACTTGTCCTTCGTCCGTAACTTCGTAAGAGGAATTATATGACACCCATTCCGTTTCAATATCAACACCATCGGGAGTTACGATCTGTCTTTCCTCGGGAAACGAAATAGTTACCTCGTCAATCAATGTAGCAGGAATCATCTGCAATGGATATTCCCGTTCGTCCACCGGCAGGCTTGCGAATTTATCGTAATTCCTGTCGAGAGGAATCCTGAGACTCGGGGGAGTCTGGAATATCAAAGAGTCACCTAAAGTGTCCGCGAACCCATTCTTTTTGTAAGACAGCTCTACGGTCAACCTTTCGTCAATTTTCTCCAGATCCGTATGGTTAAAGTTTTTGAGCTGAGCTCCCGACTCCTGCTGGCTCAGTATGCCACGATAGATCCTTTCCTGCCTGACTTTGGAATACGATTCGAGGAAAGATTTGAGGTAGTAGCTATAATACCCGGAGTGTGAGATTTTTATACTCGTCTCCAGATCACCCTCCTCGCCAATTTCCACTTTTTGATCAACTTTCACTCTGGATTTTTCCGGATCGAATTCGTCCATTTCAACTATTTTTTCCACCTCGTCTTTCCTCGGGATGATCGCCAGAGCTTGCTTTGACCTATCGGTATCAGGTAAATACTCATAAGGGCAAACGTCACATGTTGGATCGAGAAATTTGAGCCCCTCGTTTAGCTCAACGGCTACTATGGCGTGGTTAAATCCTCTACCCGGCGGCGGCTCCTCAAACCTCGTTTTCTCGTTAAGGCCGGAAAGAATTAATACCGGATGAGCTTTTATCCCTGCTACCTTTAACATACTTATAAGTAGCACCGCTTTGTCCTTACAATCACCGTACTTATTGTGAAACACTTCACTGGCTTTGTGGGGCTGGATCCTTCCCCGCCCGAGCTCGATAGCTACGTACCTGATCTTTGTCGCTACGTAATTGTAAAGAGCCCGAACCTTTTCCTCTTTACCTTTAAGTCCCTGGGTCAGCTCTTTAACTTTCCCTCTTATTGCTTTGTCTGGCTTCGCTCTATTTTTTGCCAGGTCCCAGAATTCCTTCGAGTAGTACTCCCAGCTTTCTATTGAGGTAACTAACACCCTTTCCGAAATCCGGGAAATCGGCGGCATGCCAGGCTCTTCGATTATTTTGGGCAAATCCTCTCTTTCCCAGATGAAAGTCTTTTGGTCGTCTTCTTCTTCAGTTGTCGGAGGTAGGTCCGCGTCGAAATCGGTCCAGCGGACGTCCATTTCGGAGGGAAAGGAAACCTCAAAATGAGACCGTACGACCGGCTGCTTGTATCTAAAGTTCCAGCCTGAACTGAAATCGCCCTTCAGAAAGAACTTCTTAGGTTTTAAGGTATAGGAATATTCAATTATCGCCCCATTGGTCAACCCGGGCATGCTAATTACCTTCTTCTTTAAGTCCGAATACATTGGATACTGCTGGAGTCTCGCCGGTGTAATATCCCTCATGTCGTCCTTGTCCGGCTTTATCACTTCGCCCTCGGGCGTTATCGTCCGAACCCAGTTTAACTTCGGTTTGCCCGATGGAGCGAGATATGGGATCTCCACTTCGCCAAACTTTTGCCGGCCTTCCTTGTTAAACACCTTAATCCGTTTCGTTATGGTCATGGTTTTACTGACCTTAGAATCAACCTCAACTTCTCCCTTATCAAGCATTATCACGGCGTCCGAATCGGGATACTCGTCTCGGGTCGGTGCCTTTTCCAAAATGGCTTCCGCGGGTTGAGGACCAGCAAGCATAGCCGATCCGGAAAGAGCCAGTATAATGCTAAGTGACAAGATTACCAACAGGTTTTTTGTTGAAATAG
>CAZYPS010000098.1:0-3836 GCA_964649445.1 uncultured Thermotogae bacterium
TCGTGCCGGAGCCGTCCTCATCCAGCACCTTGACAGCATGGACACGCGCTCCGGGAGCTGCGCCAACGACATCGGTATCGTTGTCGATCGCGCCCGCGGTTCCGGCAACATGGGTGCCGTGGCCGTTGTCGTCGTCCGTCGTGTCCTTGCCGTCGTCAATGCAGTCCTTGCCAGCATGAGCGTCCAGATCGGAGTGATCCAGGTGAATGCCGGTATCGATGATGGCGATATCGACGTCCATCGAATCGTCGCTGCTGTCAATGTTGGCGGTGCTGTTCTGATCGACCTCGATCCTATCTATTCCCGTGGGCAAGGTTTGTTCAAATGCTTCAACCTTCTTGTCCCTTTCCACCGAGAAGGTCCCCGGTGCTGCCTCTACCGCCTCAAATGGTACCCCTTCCAGGGCAAACCCGTTTAGGGCATGCCTGTATACGTAGACAACCTTTCCTCCATGCCGGTTGGCCAGCCCTTCCGCTACTTCTCCGGGGTCTGCTTCGGACTCGACCTGAGCTATTACCCCTTCCAAAGAGGAGTTGCCGCTCGAGGCCCCCAATGCCTGACTCGTAGTTCTCCTCTCCGCTCGGATCCCTTCACCGAGGACCCTGGAGGGAGTGACAAGGAGCTTCTTTACCTCGTTGATGATTACGCCCCCGGAGCCGTCAAATGCCTTAACCCTGTAGAGGTAGACCCCTGAAGCTACCGGAGAGCCTTGCCGGTCCTTCTTGTTCCAGACCACTTCTTGGGAATTTACTCCACCACTACGGAAAACGAGCGCTCCGTTGGCGCTGAAGACGCCGACCCGAATCCCCTTGATCCTTTCGTCCTGGGCCCTGAACTGGACCCCTTCACCTTGGCTGGCCAAAGCTATGGCCAACTTCTCCTCCGGGTACTGGCCACCGGAAGTCCCAAAACAAGAACCAGCTAACAAGCCAACCAAGAACAAGATCGTAAGAAAGCTCACCGACCGTTTCCAGCTCACTTTGTTCATTGACACCTCCCTTCTGCAACTTTCAAAAAGACCTCTACCAAAATCCGGGTCTCTCCCTTAAACCCGGATTATAGAATGTCGACCGCCGCCTCTAAGGTTGGCGGCGATTGGGGCAGGCAAGAGTAAAATAACTGGTGTGCGATACGAGGGGGGAAGCCTACGTGTACGTTAGTGGCGACGTTTTGTTTACAACTGTAGCTTACAAGGCGTACAGAGTAAGATCAAGTTCACGGTATCCCAGTAAAATGTCACAATTCATTCGGTCCTGCGTTGGGCAAATTTAACAAAAGCCACATAAGTTAATCCGATATCACTTATGATCGTTTTAATCCAACCTCACTACAAAAGTTTGTATGAAGTACAGCCCGGGGAGTCGGGTCGCTTCTTTCTGTTGGTTCCTACGTTGCTGACTAAGCGAACTTACTTTCGCCTCTTTCAGCAAGTCTTGCCTGCTGGTGTCATGCAATATACCCCCTCCAAACGTTAATATCGCCTCAATGGTGGAAATCCAGTTTGAAATCTGGGACGAATTGGGGTTGGATCCAACTGATTACGAGTTTACCTAAACCTGAATCAAGGAGCCTCACCCGCTGTGACCACACATGAGAATTCTTGTTGACTATCTATATCACAGCCTCATAAAGAACCGACCCCTAAGTTTTAATCGGCTAGTCTAGCCCGTAAAACGACTAGATTTATAACCAACCCCACCGCCAGCACCACCGTTAGTTTCATGGCTACGGCGATGGAAAAGTAATCCGTTATTAGCCCTACCAGAGGAGGGAAAACGGATAAGGCCAGGGCCGAACAGGTCATGGCCAGGGCGTTTATTGGTCCGCTTAGCTTCGGGGAGGTCTTGGTTCCCAATGACAGCAGGGTGGGAAAGTTGCTGGAGAGGGAAAAGCCGCTCAAGAGTATAAAAGCTACTTGAAGATAGCCCGAGGTGAAGTAAAACGCCAGAGCCAACAGGACGGCTATGAATAGAGAATTAGACAGGACCATGAAAGATAAGTCTAACTTTTCCGCAAGCCAGCCGCTAACCAACCTACCGGGCACGTAGGCAAGCAAGAAAAAGGTGAGGGCCGTATTGCCGAATTCGTGGCTAAAGATCCCGCTCAGATAGTAAGGAAGCCAGGTGAAGAAGATTGCTTCGATCCCCACGTTCAAGACTATTCCAATAAACATCCCGCGGATCTCCTTCTTGCGGCTTATCCGCTTCAATTTCTCCAGGGAAAGCCGAGTCTCTTCAAACTCTGACGTATCCAGCTCCTTGCCGAACAGAAAGAGGAAGAGCGGAACGAGAAGGATACCGTAGAACAAGTAGACGGCCCTCCAGTTATCGGCAAGTCTCAGTATCAAGTTGGCAAACAAGGGGCCGCTGGCGGCCCCCAGGGCCCAGGATGCAGCGTGAAAGTTGTAGATTCGACCGAACCTTCCGGGATAGAGGTGGTTGAGTAGAGGGCGGTCCAACCCTCGAAAGAGCCCTGTACCCAAGCCCCGAACCACCAAAAACAACAAAAGCAACGGATAAACAGGAGAAAATCCCATCAGGAAAGTTCCGGTCGTGGTGATGGCTGCCCCGGCAAGCATGAATTTCTTTACCGGCAGGTGACCGGCGGCCAGGCCCGTTGCTAATACGGTAATAGTAAAGCCAAGGGTTCCCATGGGTGACACCAGCCCGAGGAGGCTCTCCGAGACGCCAAAAGTGGCTTGAAAGTTGGGAAGCAGGGCCCCTCGCAGCTGCATTATGCCCCCGCTGAGGAAGACGAATGCAAAAATGATCAACGACCAGCTGGACCGGTGATTGACTTTGACTTCAAAATTTCTCAACTTCTTAACATTTCTCACCTCGAGATCGAGATATTAGAATGTTTGACTATATTCAAGAGGTACCATAGAAACGTTAAAAAATTCTCCAACAACTAGGGACACTTGTAAAGGCCTTAGAAGGGTATTCCTTAAACCAATCTCCGGGGGCTTTATTTTTAGAATACGGTCTCAAACAAGAGGTGGTTGATATTGCAATACCGAGAATTTAGCGAGGATCTGGACTTCGAAGTTTCCGCGTTAGGATTCGGGGCGATGAGGCTGCCGACGACCGACGAGGAAGCCTTCTCTCCAAACATCTTTGAACGGATTCCTGGGTTCAAAATGGTTTTTAACCCCAATTCGTCTCAAAAGTTTGTCTGAAGTTTCGCGGGGAGTAAAAAACCAAAATTACCCAATCAATGTAGCGTTGCAGGCCAATCCAGTTTCGGGAAATTCTCCCGCCTGATAAAGCCCCAAGACGACCTGTCCCTTAACCGGAGAAACGTTCTCTACTTCAACTGTGATCTCTGCCCCGGCTGGGGAAACGGAAAATGCCAATAAGAACAGGAGCGCCGGTTCGAGCGTTTTTTTCATAAAACCTCCCATGTTTATGTTAGGCAAATTGGGGAGGTCTACAGCATCTACATGGCACTGGAGGCGACATAAGAGTCTAACCGCAAATCAAGTACCAAGCAGGTGCTGGGGGGCGTCCAAATTGATTATGAAGCCTTGATTATGGACGGGGTTCTTGTCACAGTGTATATAATTCTTTAGGTGTGAGTGTTTTATAAACGAAAGAGGGAGGATCGCTCCCCCCTCTCTCTTAATTTACCTTTGATTTGGTGTTACCTTAAGATTCTTTTCCTTCGACCTTAATTACCTGGGTAAGCGAACTCAGGTCGGGAAGGTCTATCTGTACCTGGTAGTAGCCCGGGTCGAGCTGACAGCTACTTAAGCTTGTGACGTAAGAAGCCTCTTCCTCAGAGTAAGTTGCCATGGTAACTTCGGTCAGTCCCTTCTTGTTACCGTCTTCGTCAAG
>CAZYPS010000098.1:3936-5376 GCA_964649445.1 uncultured Thermotogae bacterium
CTCGGGGTTTTCTATCCCGTTTTCCTCCATGTAGTCCAGTACCGAACAAACGGTATCGGGCAGAAAAGGCGTGTAGTCCACGTCGCCCACCGTGGAGTCCTCCGGGTTGGTATCGCCCCACCAGTTGTAGGTGGCATCCAGGGTTCCGATGGCATCATTTGTCACCGTACCGTAGATATTGTTCCAGTTTATGTGGACCGTGGAGGCATCTACTCCACTTGTAACCGTGACGTCTCCTGTGATGTTTACTCCTTCGGAGACGTATCCGTCCCTTCCACCTATATTTACGTCCTCGGTATCTAGGGTAAGCGTACCATCAATGTTTGCTTCTGTGGGACAGCCCGTACACGATACTATATCGGCGGTGTCGGTTACCGGCTGATCAGGTGAGGCAGTGTATGTTCCGGGGAAGAGGTTTATCCTGTCCCTGCCGGACAAATCATTGGAACCCCAGATGGCCTGGTTTAGGTAACCGATCTTTCCGTCCTCGGTCGTCGGTTCCGGCCCTAGGTCGTCCACCATTATGTTTACCGTCTCCGGTAGCTGGACGCCTGCCGTGTCGGGTTTGGTGTCTATGCCCGTACCTTCCTCGAGGGAGTCTCCAAGCCAGGGAGAGTAGATTATGTTGCCGGAAATCACGGCGCCCGTACCTTCCGGGTTGGTGGAGTGAATCGGTCCCGTATCCGAGCCCCAGTAGTTAAAGACCGCGTCAAGTGTTCCCGAGCCTCGATTAATTAACGAATCAGTGAATTCGTTCAAGTGGGCCTCCGTTCTAGTAGCGTTCACGCCCTTGGAAATTACCAATGGGTTTGGTATCGACTGGTTGGTGATCTCCTTTGTATTCTCACGGAGAACGACTAATTTGTTGTTAACGTTGTATCCCTTATTGACGCTGTAGTAGAGTGGAATGTATATATCGGTACCTTTTACGTCCCCGGAAGTATATTCAAAGCCACCACCGCCGTAACTTGCCGAATACTGGGTTATCTTTTTTGGGTCTGACTTGTCCGTAACGTCGTATACGCTGACTATTCCTCCCTTTTCGGTACCTGTAATGGCATAGAGTGTATTACCGTTTATCCTAACCGCCCCGCCACTAGGGATACTGCCGGGAAGGGTTATAGTTCCACCGGCAACTTCCGACGGATTATTCGGATCACTTACGTCGACTATATATACTTTATTACCTCCGTATTCCTGGACGTAAGCGTAACCACCATTTACTTCCAGCGGAACCGGAAAATTGCCAACGTTTACCCTGCCTGCGAGCGATGGATTTTTGGGAACACTTACGTCATAAATTTCTAACCGATCCTTACCATAGTTCGTGAAATAAGCGTAACCCCCGGAGACACTTACCCCACCTGCATGAGCTGATTCTTGACTCACAATTTCGGGTTTAGTCCTGTCCGAAATGTCGAAAATAACAAGCCCTTCCCC
>CAZYPS010000098.1:5476-6802 GCA_964649445.1 uncultured Thermotogae bacterium
TGTGCATATTCATATATGCATAATTGCCTTGAACGGTCACGTATTTGGACTTCCAGAGTCCCGGGTGGCCGGTTCCGGAGCTAGAATGCTCTTCGTAAGAAGGAAGGATAGCAATTGTATCGTCCGGTCCTGCTGTGCTTAGAGAGTCCTGAAAATTGGAAAACTCTTCAGTTAATTGATAACTTCCGTCTCCGTTGAGATCCACTCCTACCTTTAAATCTTGTCCAAAACTAGCAAAGTTAAAGATCAATAATGTTCCAGCAATTATCACAAGTACAACTTTAAGTTTTTCTGAAAACATCGATTAACCTCCTCATGGTGTTTGAATTAGATAAATATGCACCAAAGTAGTTGCCATGGGAGGCTTCGGTAGCTCAACTACCCTCTGGGGTACGAGCGTTTGCGCCCATGTCTTTCGACAAGGTTGCCTTTTCGGCCTCTTTGGTTTTAACTTACGTCCGGCAGCTCGGCGGTCCAATCGGTGGGCGGACCCTGAGCTTTGCGTGCCTCCCTTTCGGGAGGGGTTGCCCTTTTCAGGACGGTAGGTTCTTACGAGATGAAATTAAACCCAGTTACTAGTTTACCTCCGTTCGTCACTCGCCCTCTCCTGAATTGCCAGCGCCCTATCCAGGTCCACTTCCCCTACCTGGTCACGCTCCAGCAGGATCTGACCCAGCTTCCTGTTTTCTTCATCGTCTTCCTGGTGATTTAGTGCCTCTTGTAGCTGCGAGTTGTCGACGGCTTTCAGGTCTTTTAGTACTTCCCCAACCCTGCGGTCGGCCTCGAAGTATTCCTCCAGTATGCTTAAGATAACGGCGCTTTTGCTCTTCCTTTCCTGGGAGGATTTCTCCTCCAGCTTCTCCATCAGGTACTGATCCTCTTCTTTGTAATAGATAGTGGTCTGCATATTACACCTTCCTTTTTTGGGCTATCGATGGTACGTCTCGTCTAACTGCTATCCTTCCAACAGTATAAAAAGGGAGAATGACTTCGGCTGGAAACCAACTGCGAGATGAGTCGAAAAAATTAAAGCCAAGGTCATCACCCGTTGGTCAAAAGGTTTGCCCTGGCAACTCAGCCATCCCGGCAAGGGGATCTGGTGCTTTGCGAGCCCGCGTCTCCGCAGGGGTGCCTTTTTCAAGGTATTATAACTACTTACTATAATTCAAAACCAGTGTAACCTAGTATAAACTATAAATCAAGTGTAAAAATGTAAAATAATATAAAGATATGTCAGTGCAAATATAGCTGGAGCCGCTTATTTATACTTAAAGAGGTCTTCTAGGAAGCAAAAGTAATTTGAGCACCAAACAAGTGTATTCTTCA
>CAZYPS010000099.1:0-6705 GCA_964649445.1 uncultured Thermotogae bacterium
CAGGTCATAGGTAACGTCGGTTATGACGGCGCTTTCGCCGATTACATCGCAGTTCCTGAGGAAAAAGTACTAAAGATCCCCGAGGATATGAATTTTGAAGAAGGGGCTCTGGTTGAACCTGCGGCGGTGGGTGTTCATGCGGTCCGGGTTAGCGAACAGAAACTGGGCGACAAAGTTATCATAATTGGAGCAGGGACTATCGGTCTCGTCACCCTGGTTGCCGCAAAAGAAGCCGGTGCATCGGATACGATAATTACCGACCTTGAGGAGAGCCGGCTCGAAAGAGCTAAATACCTCGGGGCCGATTACGCCATCAATACAAAAAACCTGGACGGAGAATTAGCCGAACTTGTAAAGGACAAGTTCGGCGAAAATGGAGCGGACATGGTTTATGACTGCGTCGGTTTCGGAGACACGTTGAACCAGGCCATAGAAGTAGCCCGAAAGGGTACCCAGATCATGCTCGTCGGAGTTCCTAAGGGGAACCTCGATGTTAATATGGCTTTCGTCCAGGATAGAGAACTGGACATTCAGGGTTCACTTATGTACGTTAAAAGGGATTTCGAGACTGCCATTCATTTAATTAACTCAGACCGTATCGGGACTGAGGACCTCATTACTCACAGGTTCGACTTTAAAGATCTGGAGGAAGCCTTCGAACTGGCGATCGATCCGACCAATATGGGTGAGAAATTAAAAGTAATGGTCAATTTCTAGGTCGAACTTTGACTTTTAAATCGTTAAGTGTCGACTAAAAACCCCCGCTATTCAGGTGAATAGCGGGGGTTTTCAAGGTTAATCCTAATATAAAGTGTAGTTTGGAATTAATTGGTTAGTAGCAAATCTTCACTCCACAGCCTTCCCGGGGTTAAGTACGCCGTTTGGATCAAAGACCTTCTTGATTTTCCCCATCAAGCTCCTTTCCTCTTCGCTCAAAGCCATCGGCAGGTTTTTGATCCTCGTTTCGCCGACTCCGTGTTCGCCTGTTATTACTCCACCCAGTTCCAGTGCGGCTTCGTATATTTCGTCTTTGAGTTCTTCGAAATATCCCGGAGCCTCGCCGTCGACGTTCATGATGTGAGGGTGAACGTTGCCGTCGGCTGCGTGACCGTAGACCGGAATGGTTGTCCCGTACTCTTCGGCTAGTTCATCTATTCTGTCCATCAGGTTTCCGACCTCGGCCGGTGGTACGGTCACGTCCAGGATATCCGTCGTCTCTTCCTCCAGGGCAGTGTAAATATTGCTTCTTATGTCAAGTATCGTTTCCTGCTCTTTTCTTCGCTGGGCAAACAAAGGCTCCAGTGCCCCGTTTTCCGTGAAGACTTCAACAATCGTTTCCGACTTGCCGAAGATTTCGTCTTCGTCCTTGCCGGTAATTATCAGGACCAAGAAAGCCTCCCCTTCGTCGGCAGGCCAGGATTTACCGAGGTGATCGGCCGACTCCTCGATAAGCTCCTTCTCGACGTACTCCAGAGCCAGTGGAACGTGTCCTTCCTTTAACACCTTCGGAACGGCGCACATCGCATCGTGTCTGTTTTCGAAAGGCATCAGAAGGGTAGCGGTCTCCTTCGCCTCGGGATAAAGCCTTAAGGTGACTTCCGTTATTATTCCCAGCGTACCTTCGCTCCCCATTAACAGATGCATCAGGTCGTAGCCGGTATTGTTCTTGAGGATCTTACCTCCAAGTTCGAGCTTTTCGCCGGTGGGCAATACGACCTTCATACCTTTGACGTAGTTCCTCATAACGCCGTATTTCACGGCCCGAGCACCACCTGCGTTTTCCACTACCAGCCCTCCTACCTGAGCCCCTTCGTCACCGGGATGGGGCGGAAAGAAAAGGTGGTCCGTCTCGTTTACCTTTTCGAAAAGATTCTCTAGAGGAACCCCGGCTTCGCAGGTTACCATTAAGTTGTCCTCGTCGAGATCAATTATATCGCTCAGCCTCTCCAGAGACAGTATTATGCTGGGTTCGGTCGGAATCGCGGCTCCGCAGAGTCCCGTCCCGGCACCTCTGGGAATTACGGGTACTCCTCTCTCGTTGGCAAGTTCCATGACCGCCGAAATCTCCTCGGAATCCTTAGGCTTGACGACTACTACCTCCTCAACTGCCTTCGGTGAGGCAGGCTTGGGGGTCTCGTCGTAAAGATAACCCTTAATCTTTTCCAGGTCCTGAACCACCCAATCTTCTCCGGCAATAGATACCAATTTCTCAATTACCTTATCTTTCATTATTATCCCCCCTTCAGTTGTCTGGTTAGCTCCGGTACCACTTCGTACAGATCTCCGACCAGCCCGTAATCGGCGTAGTCAAAGATCGGGGCCGAAGGATCGTTATTTATCGCGATTATCGTATCGGAGTCCTTCATCCCGGCCAGGTGCTGTGATTGGCCGGATATCCCGCAGGCTATGTATATCTTCGGCTTTACCCTCCTGCCGCTGTAGCCAACCTGGTGGGCTCGATCTATCCAGCCGTCATCGACCAGCGGTCTGCTTGCCCCGACTTTTCCGTCAAAAAACGAAGCCAGGTCTTCTATCAATCCAAAATCCTCTTCTTTTTTGAGTCCCCGCCCGGCAGATACGACCACTTCGGCGTCCTCGAGGTTTACTTTCTTTCCCCGTCTTTCCTTTAAGACCTCCACCTGTTTTGTATCTTCCCCACCCAGGGAAAGCTCTATATCTATTACCTCACCCTCCTTGCCCTCTTCGACTCCTGCTTCGGGGAACTCCCTGTAGCGGACGGTAGCCAGCTGGGGCGAGGTTCTCGATTTGATGTGGGCCAAGATGTTTCCGCTGAAGGCAGGACGAATCTGAACGAAGTTTTTCTCCTCATCGATATCCAATCCCGTACAGTCGGCAGTCAAGCTAGTATCAAGAGCCATCGCGACTCTCGGTGCCAGCGAGCGGCCAAAGTTGGTCGCCCCAATCAGTATTACTTCCGGATTCGCTTCCTCAATGACCTGGACAAGCGCCTCTTTGTAGCTGGTCTCAATTGGTTCCGCCAACCTTTCATCCGTCCCCCGATATACCTTGTCCGCACCTCGTGCGATTAACTCTTCGGTAGGCAAATCATCACCCGAAAGCAGAGCGGCGGTTAATTCACCCTCCAGCTTGTCGGCAAGTTCTTTTCCTTTTCCCAGCAATTCATAGCTAACGGGATGAATCATATCTCCGTTAGTTTCCGCAAATACCATTACGTCACTCATTTAATTTTCCCTCCCCAGGTCCAGTTTCTCTAAAAGTTGATTGACCGCGTTGCCCGGGTCTTCACGGAGAACCAGCGACTCCCTCTCCTCCGGCGGAGGTACCTCCATGTTGGCCACCCTGGTGGGGGATCCCGTTACTCCCAGGTTATCCGGATCGATAGAGATATCGTCGACGTCCCAGGTGGTTATCTCCGACTTCCTTGCCCTCTGTTTATCCTTAAAGGACGGGAGACGGGGTTCGTTTACATCCTTGGTAACGGTCAATAGGCCGGGCAGGCTCATCGACTTGAGATAAGTTGCTCCCCAGCTTTCGGATTCTACCCGGACCTCTTTTTGATCTCTTTTCTTAACCTCGGAGACGAACGCAGTGTGTGGTATATCAAGGTATTCGGCGACCTCCGGTCCTACCTGACCGGTATCGCCGTCGACTGTCTTTTCGCCGGCGAAGATCAGATCGTAATTCCCAAACGTTTCTATGGCGTGAGCCAGAGCCAGAGAGGTCGCCCAGGTATCGGAGCCGGCAAACTCCCTGCCATGAAGTAGTATTCCCTCGTCGGCTCCTCGAGCTATGGCGTCCTTAAGAGTTGATTCGGCCTGGCTCGGGCCCATGCTGATAGCCACTACTTCTCCTCCAATCTCTTCCTTGTACTTGACTGCTTCTTCTAAAGCATTCAGGTCAAATGGATTGGGTTCCAGTGGAGCGGAAGATCTATCCACTCTGCCTTCTTCGTAATCGAACTCCACCTCGTCCATATCCGGTACCTGTTTGATTAAAACGATGTAGGTTGGATCTGGCACGAAATCACTCCTCTATTTTGGCATTTTTGACTCGAATTTTGAACCTTTCACGTATGGTAGGGAAAATGGACCTTCGGGAATTACCAGCAATTCCTGTCCTTCCCCCAGCCCAGTTAAAACTTTCCGAACTAAACTCTCAAGATCGTCTACCGGATTTATCATCATATCCTTTAACTTACCGGAGTGTAACGACGATTTTATAAAGACGTCGTGATCTTTCAGTACTTCGCACAACACCTGATTCTCCCACTGGGCAATAATTGGTCCGTTTTTCTCAATATAATCCAAAACGGACGCTGGGTCACTGTTATCCTTGCCCAGAGAATAAAAATTATCTGGGCCAAGGCCTGCCGAACACTCGGAAGCTATAATTATCGGAGCCCCCGGTTTAGCTACGAGGGAAGCAGTATACATTCCTTTTACCGTTTGATAAAGGTCCTGATCCAGAGGATAACCGCTATTGGAGGTGAGGACAGCATCGTAATGTTTATCCAGATCTACCCCGGATACGTCTATATCATGAGAAACACCGGCCAAAAACGCCTCCCGAAAGTCTCCCGCGACGGCCTGAACGATCTCCTGTTCCTTATTGAGCACCACGTTCAACACGAAATCCAGACCGACCAGCGCGGCTGCCTCGGTCGAACCTTCGTGAACAGGGTTGCCCCGCAATACACCCGTTCTCGCGTTTTCATCGCCTATATTTTCGTATGAATGGTTGGCCAGTATCGAGGACTTGGAAGCCACTCCGGGCAAGACGCTCTTCCGACCTCCGGAGAATCCGGCAAAGAAATGGGGTTCGATAAACCCTGTCGCGACCTTCAGGTCCGCTTCCGCCAAGTGCTTATTTACTTTTACTTCGTAGCCCTGAGAAACTTTACCAATTGATTCCAGGTCCGAGTTAACCGCATCGTGGCCTATATATTGCACTCCGTCCGGCAAATTCTCCCCGCCGGCCAGCTTTTTGGCTTCGTCTCTATCGGGTGGTTCGTGCAAACCCGTAGCAACTATCACTTTTATATTTCCAGGATCGACCCCTGCTTCCGTCAACCTTTCAACCAGAAGCGGAACGAGCAAATCGTCCGGACACGCCCTGGTTCTGTCGTCGATTATTATCGCAGCCGAAATTTCCTTTTGAGCTTCTTTCTTATTTTTGACAATTTCCTTTAGAGGCTTGGACCCTATCGGTTCGTCAAGTGCTTCTAGAACAGCTTTCTTCGGATCTTCCCTCGAATCCGTTTCGGGGGTTTCGGCAATACGAACCTTTCCCGATTCGGGAATATTTATTCTCAGCCTGTCTTTTCCGTAAGGCAGATTTATCTCCACTTTCTTATCCTCCTTAATACTTTTCCATCTAAGAGCGTTCCTGAGTGATTTTCTCCATATATCCGCTATCACGGAAGGCTTTGAGCGGTTCGGGAGACCTTCCCTCTTCGACCATTATTTTCTTTATCAGCGGACTTACGTCCGTTTCGTACGCTTCTTTCAGAGTTTCTTCTGCTTTAACCGGGTTAAGGCTCTTCTGTTCTTCTTCGAGAGCCGCCTGATTCACGATCAAAGCTTTTGCATAGAGCTTTTGAACGGTGTTTACAGTTTGAATCATTGCTTCGAGCTTGTTTTTGATGATATGCATTTGATCAACCATGTAAGAGATATCCAGTTTTTCTATTCCCGGGTCGGATTTCGCTTTTACTATTTCCTGGAAGATGAGAAAAATCTCGTAAGGATTGATCGACCCCGTCGTCAGATCGTCATCGGCGTACTTTTTATTGTTAAAGTGAAATCCTCCGAGCGCTCCCTCGTCAATCAAGAATGATACAATATGTTCCACATTTGTCCCCTTCAAATGGTGGCCCGTATCTACAAGGACCTTTGCCTGGTCGCCCAGCTTGTTACAGTAATTGAAAGACATGCCCCAGTCGGCAATGTCAGTATGATAGAAAGCTGGCTCAAACGGCTTGTATTCGATCAACATTTTCGCTCCAGCGGGAAGTTCATCGTATATCCGGGAGAAAGCATTCTCCAGCCGCTTTTTTCTGTCCCGGAAATCGTCCTGACCGGGATAATTGGTACCATCCGCCAGCCATAAGCTCAGGACGTCCGAATCGACTTCCTCCATGATCTCTATACATTGAAATACATGATCAACCGCTTTCTCTCTTACGGATTCATCGGGGTGAGCCAAACTACCGAACTTGTAATCGTAATCCTCGAACAGATTCGGGTTTACCGCTCCTATTTCCAATCCAAGACTTTCCGCTTTTCCTTTTAATTTACCGTAATCAGAAGTTTTATCCCAGGGAATATGAATTGCCACGGAAGGAGACCCTCCCGTAAGTTCCTGGACTTTGGCGGCGTCCTCCAGTCTATCTTCAACATTTCTTGCCGCATACGGTTCCTCAAAAGTCGCGAACCTGGTCCCGGCGTTGCTATAGCCCCAGGAAGGCGTCTCGATAGTTAAATTCTTTATCGATTCTTTTACCTTGTCTAGATCTACCCCTTTTTGATTTAGCTCCTGTTTCAGCAATTCGTATTTCTCTCTCCATACTTCAGCCATCTTCTATCACCTTTATCAATTTTTTAAACAGAACTGACGGTCAATTTCTTATTTTTTCCACCCTATTTGCCAAAACTCGACCGAGTTTCCGTTGTTCACTTTTTTCAAGGTGAATCCCGTCTTTATCGCTAGAACGTATATGTTCAC
>CAZYPS010000100.1:0-6687 GCA_964649445.1 uncultured Thermotogae bacterium
GATCGAAGAACGAGAGGCAAAACCGTACGACGAAAAAGCTGTCGCGGAAAAGATGTTCCAGAAAGGGGACGACGTCCTGAAAGCGCACCTCGAGCACCTTGATGAGCACGGACAGGATGATCTTTTGGAAGAAGCTCTGGATTACCTTCGAGACCAGGAAACGGAAATATCCCTTCAGAAATTCGAAAACAAATCTCCCAAGGTAGGAATTGCAAACAAGGGCTGTCCCGGCGTGGCTCCCAAAGAACTAAAATCCGAAACGAAGGACGAAACTCCTGCTTTAGGTTCTTTCTCTCGCCTTGAACAATGGCCCGTACAGCTAACGCTTTTACCTACAGAAGCCCCTTACCTTAAGGGAGCGGATCTGCTTATTGTCGCCGATTGCGTCCCGTTTGCGTACGGAAACTTTCATAACGACTTCCTCGAAGGGAATAAAGTAGCAGTTGGTTGCCCCAAGCTCGATGACGCGGATTTTTACACCGAAAAGCTAACTGATATCTTGAAAAATAACGATATAAATAAATTAAAGACCGTCCACATGGAAGTCCCCTGTTGCTTCGGGATGAATAAGATAGTGGAGGAAGCTACTAAGGCTGCCGGGAAGGACGTCGAAATGGAAGAGGTAACCATCACCGTCGAAGGAGAGATTAAGAACCAGAAAAAGGCCAAAATTTAATTTAGATCAAGGCTGAAAGGGATCTATCAGGGGGTGAATTAATGGACAAACGGTGTCCCGGTCAGAGTTCTAGAAGGATGTCCCCCGATCAGGTCGTCAGCGAGCTTGAGTGCCCCGAATGCGGATATCGGATCGAATTTTTTCCCTCGGACAGCTCTCGAGACTGCCCTGAATGTGGAACAAGGGTTGAAAAATCCAGGGACCAGCTCAGGAACGACCTCGCCTGTGCGGATTGGTGTCCGTCTGCGGAAGAATGTTTAGGACCGGATTTCTCGAAAGTCAAAAAGGCACTAGAAGAGAAACAGGACGAAACCCTCCAGGCATTGCTGGATTCCATTCCCGACACAGAAAAAGAGGTTAAGGATTTTTTCAGAAAGGCTCACCGGGATTGCGAGGACGAAAACCTCCTCATTGATACTGAAAAAAGCGTAAAACCCTTACAAGATACAAATCCGGAATTGCACGATAAGGTCGTTAAATATTATTCCGAATTTACCGAGTCCAGCTGAAGAGATATCGGGGTACGTGGAAGTGAATCAGCTGAGCATTGACCGTGTCAACTGCACATGCTGCCTGCGAGATTGGCTGGCTGTTTTTTAACTGGTCTTTTACAAAAAATTAGAACTATTTTATGCGGAAAATCAGTTACCAATGTATTTTGAGTAGAGGCTTCTTGCTTCTTTTTTCTCTTCTGTCCCTTCAATTATGGCTCTACCGTCCCTGAAGACGTTTATCCGGTAATCCTCGACTTCAAATCGCAACAACACGTCCTTAGTTTCGACTTCGCCTAACCCTCTTAGCTTTTTTGCGAGTTCTTCCAGTTCTATTTCGTCTTCCCTGTGAGGATTTATTTGAATTGCTTCCCGCCCGCAAACGGAATGAGAAGTCTGCCCCACCTCACTCTCCAAAAATTGGTACTCTTCTTGCCCACAACAAATACATTTATCGTTTTTCTCAACTTCTACTGTAGAGAGATCCCGCGCCCAGACATCAAAATTTACCAGGGTACTTGTATTTAGCTCCTTTTTCGCCAGAAATTTTATCGCTTCCGTGCACTGCAGCGCGGAGATAACCCGGGGAATAGTATTGATAACTCCGGCCGTGTCACACGTTGGCAAGCTTCCCGCCGGAGGACGTTCAGGGAAGAGACAGCGGAAACAAGGCCCATTTTCAGGGTCTATATTCATCGTCATTCCCATCGTCTCAATAACCGCCGCGTAAATCCAGGGCACTCCCGATTTAACGGAAAAATCGTTAAGCAAATACCTCGTCAGAAGGTTGTCCGTACAATCGAGAATCAGATCGTGCCCACCTAGAATCCTCTCCGCGTTAGAAGGATCAAGGTCGGTGGGTAAAGAATTTATTTTAACACCGGAGTTAATTTTCTCAATTTTTTCCTGAATCACGGATGCTTTGGACTGTCCAACGTCCTCTTCGGTAAAAAGGGCCGTTCGATGCAGGTTGCTTAACTCGACAAAATCCCGATCTACCAGAGTTAACTCCCCCACTCCGGCCCTTGCCAGAGTGACGGAAGTATTGGTACCAAGGGCACCGCAGCCTACGATTACAACCTTCGAGTCTTTCAGGTTATCTTGAGTATTCTCGTCCCACTGAGACAAAATCTTCTGTCGATCGTACCGTTTATCGTCTTTTGTCAACTTTTATCACCAGATCCTGCGACAAAATCCTATTTTTACGCTCAAAACTCAAAAGTGTTGGGTCAATTTTCCGTTTGGTCTTCTAAATTCTGGACCAAATTTTTGACAGTGCTGATAATAACTCGCTCATGTCTTTTTGTTTTCTTTTTTCTAACCTCTGGTCCGGCGGTTTGGTCCAGCTAATTGTATAATTCCGCCAGTCCTGACTTCCTAGATAATTTGCGTAATCACCAAAGAAAGTATGGATTTCCTCGTCAGATAGCCCATTGCCAGAAGCGTCGGTAATTACCAGATGAGGAACCTCCTGTAAATAGTTCATTCTAGCCAACATGTAGGCCAATAATGAATGATGACCGTCGAAACAGACCCACCGGCCTTTACGGGATTTGACAACTTTTACGTTTGGTAATCCATCGGGCATCAAGATGTGCTTCCCGGATTCTATCTTTTCCTGCATTTCGCTAACACTGGTGGAGCGCTGCCGGATTTCAGTCGCGTTGTGCAGATTAATAATCCGGCCCAGAGGACCATCAAAGCCTGGTTGGTCTTTTTTCAGATCCTGGTTGGTTAATTTAGGAAAAATATCCGTCCTAAATTTTTTTACGGCTGAATAAACGTTCTTTGCTCTACTTTTGACTATCGTAGAGTAAAAACTTTTACCGCTTTGCAAACTTTTCTTTTTTGGCGGATTTTCCGGAATGGCCAGTTCAATTTTTCTTTTTTTCATGCTAATTAATACTCAGTCAGATCTATCTCCAAATCAACGATTCGAGAGATATCTATTGTCCTAACTTTTAAACATGTCTTTTTATCTAGGATAAAATATAAGACTACTTCCCGGAAATTTATTTGGGGTTTGTATTTAACAGGGTCTCAAATTTCTTCAGATCTTCGTACATGTTATAGTTATTCCAGAGCAGGTAAATTCGGTCCGAATCAATCCCGACTATCAGATCCCTCAACTTTTTCAGATCCTCATCTTTGAACGTATATTTGTACATCTCTTCGCCCGGCGGTTTGCCGTGTAATCGCAGATAGGAGGTCGAAGTTTCTACTTCAGGTGTTAGCCGAAAAGGATCCGCGCAGTGGATTAGATCGTGTTCCTCACAAACTTTTTTGATTTCCTCCGGGCTTTCCTCCCAATTGCCCCGCGCTTCCCACGCCAGTGAGAATTCTTCTCGATCTATAGCGGAGAAAAACCCATCGAGATCCTCGCAATTTTCCTCATCAGGTCCAAAAGACGGCGGCGTCTGGAATAGGATCAATTCGCTTTCTAAAGCTTCAGCGATTTCCTTGACCTCGTCGAATTTCTCAACCGACTCTTTGCTCGAGAACCTATCCTCATGAGTAATCTTTTTCGAAGCCTTGACGGTAAACTGAAACTCCTCGTTGACCTCCCGGGCAAGTCTTTTCCACTTTTTCGCCGTTTTTACCTGAGGTAGGTCGTAAAACGTCTTATTAACTTCCACCAGATCGAAGAAATCCGCAAAAGCCTGTACCTTGTGTTCGTAGACCTCCTTCCAATCGGATTTCTCATCGGTCAACCTTCCCGCTTCTTCCAGGAATTGGTTCGGTTTAAAATAACCCCAACCACAACAACCCTGAACCAGCACCTCCATCACCTCCAGATTCCAGGTATTTCAAGGGGAACAGACGGTATATCAGCAATAAAGCCGCCTTAACGACCCTCCATTTCCCAAAACTCATTTCTTTTTCACCTACGCCGTACTTGGGTCTCTACCATGGATAAATGCCCTCTACAGCTTAGCTGGCAACTGATTTTACCTTATAAGCTTGGACGTAGACTAAATCCCGGCAGCCAGCTAAGCTGTAGAGGGAAAAGTTAAATGAACTTATTGTTCATGCATTGGATCTCGCTTCATATAAAGGTGAAATTTTTATGTAAAAATAATCCTTAATCCTTTAGCCCCCTCTATCGAGTCCCAGCTCTCGCGCCAGGTTCATAGCTTTCTCCATCTCTCGACCGGTTACCGGCCTGCCGAGTTCATCGTATTCCGAAGCTTTCCAGCACGGTCTGTACTGTCCCATGACGTTTACGTACGAGTTACGGGATAATTCTTCCGCGATAAATCGAAGAACCTCCTCCGTTCCGGATATCCCCTCCGGCAAGACGAGATGCCTAATCAGTAAACCTCGCTGGGCTATTCCCGAAGCATCAACCTGGAGGTCACCGACCTGACGATGCATCTCCTTTACGGCTTTCTTATTTACTTCCCAGTAATCGGGGACGCCGGAATACTCCCTGCCTAATTTATCACTCGAATACTTCATATCCGGCATGTATATATCCACGATGCCGTCCAGAAGCTGCAGGGTCTCGAGGCTTTCGTAACCGCCCGTGTTATAGACTATGGGGACCTCCAGCCCTCTATCTCTAGCTTCAATCAGCCCCTCGACGAGATGAGGTACAAAATGGGTGGGTGATACCCAGTTTACGTTGTGACAACCCCGTGTCTGCAATTCCAGGGTTCGCTCGGCAACTTCAGCCGGATTCATCTTTCGCCCACTACCTAGCTGGGATAGTTCGTAATTCTGACAGTAGACACAGCCGAGATTACAGTTCGAAAGGAAGACCGTTCCCGAACCATATCGCCCCACGAGCGGCTGTTCCTCGCCATGGTGTGGCGAGACAGAGCTAACGAGTAGTTCTTCGCCCGAATTACACCTACCCTTTTCCCCAGCCAACCTGTTGACCCCGCATTCCAGCGGACAGAGATCACAATCTTTAAGTTTCTCTCGCAACTCCTCGAACCGACTTTGAAGCTCGGACCGAGATAGCGCCAGATAAGACGGTTCCATTTTAACACTCCCGAATTGTTTCCATTACTGGCAATTATCCTGAACTCGAATTCCGGAATTATTTTAGCCAATATAACCCGGAGACCAAAACCCAGCTTTCCTTAGTAAGGGAGTTGAGCTCAGTTCTCGTATCACCTTCCATTTAAATTCTCCAGTCTTCATCCCCCCTCCCCGCTTACCTGGCTGCCGGGATCTCCTCTATGTCCAAGATTAAAAGGTTAGATCAGTTGCCAGGTAAGCGGGGAAGGGGATATTTGACAAGATAAACTCTTTGCTCATAAATTACCGCCCTCTTTCCTTCTAAAAATGCTGAAAGAACCAAGGAAAGATACGAGAAAAACAGCCCTTGAAATAGCAAATCCGTCAAATATGATTGAATTAGCAGAGTAATGAAGACTCTGCTAATTTCAAAATCTCATAAATGAGGAGATGAAAAACATGAGACGAATAGCATTCAATTCACGAAATCGGCCTAACAGTTCATTTTTGGTCAACAATCTACTCAAAGATATATCCAAGAACGCTAGGAAAAACAAGCGAACCCGAAAACGATCTCAACTCGGTAACACGGACATTTACGAGCAAGACGGAACACTTAATTACGAAATAGAATTGCCGGGATTCGACAAAGAAGAGATCACGGTGAAAACCAAGGAAAACAAACTGGTGGTCATCGGAAACCCTGAAGAGGAAAGCGAGACCGAAAATCGCAATTACCTGGCACGAGGTAGAAGTCAGGGCAAAATCAAGGGAAGTTTCCCTCTGCCAAAAGGAATAGACAGTGCTGAGACTCTGACGGCAAAATACGAGAACGGCGTACTAAACATCGCAGTTCCACTACCCGAAGCAGAGGAACAGACCATAGAAGTAGAAATTAATTAAATCTAAATGCCTAGGTATATCCAGCGCTTATTCATCACTATAAAATTAAGGGATAAGCGCTGGATCGACTTTAAAGGAAAATAGCCAGCCTAAACTAACGTTTCGAAAACTATTATTCAGAAAGTTGACAAAAACCTAAACCACCTTATAATAAAATTAGCAGAGTAAAGGTTACTCTGCTAAATAAAAACAAAACATGGAGGTGGAGCTTATGGTTCTTCCTTCTGATCGAAACAGCAAGAAAGACAGAGTACCATCTCCCTTTGGAAAAGGCGGCTTTCTCGACGATCTCTTTCAGGATTTAGAGGATAGCTTTTTCCGAACCAACAGTCTGGGTCGATTTGGCAACACGGACATCTACGAAAAGGACGGAAAATTGCATTACAGGATCGAACTTCCAGGATTAACTAAAGACCAGATCAACATCCGGGCAAAGGAAAAACAGCTAATAGTCACGGGTGAAGTTGAACGGGAAGAGAATAAAGAAGACGTAAATTACATCAGTAGAGGACGACGCTACGGCAGATTCAAACAGTCATTCGGCTTGCCGGAAGAGGTAGAAGATCCCGATCAGCTCAAAGCCAGGTTCGAAAACGGAGTGCTGCACATTCAAGCAGAATTGAGCGAATCCTTAACGGAAGAAAAGGCATT
>CAZYPS010000101.1:0-6625 GCA_964649445.1 uncultured Thermotogae bacterium
CCGGGAACTAAGTCCTCCGGAAGGGTAAACGAACTGGGAACCAAACCCGTATTTGAGGTATAACTCATCGCCACCGACCCCACCGTTATTACCCCTCTCAGCATCAGCCGTAACCGAGAAACCGGCTAGTATTAAAATCAGACTACCGAGACCCACTATCAAAAGGGTTTTTCTCATGATGATCACCAGAGGAATTCTAACTTAACGGCCTTAGTTTTATAAGTTATTTCCGGAGTTTTCGGTCAAAAAGCTAAATTGGAGAGGGCACACCACTGATCAAGCGAATTTGCAGTGCAACTGTATAACCAAATCCGTCAATAATTCCCGTAATAGTTTTTCAAAATTCGCTTTAAACCAGGGTAAATTTGTGTATTGGGACCGAAACCTGATTTGTCCTTGACAATCTAATCTGATTGTGATATTATGATTAAAAATGTTTAGCGGAGTGTTTTAAATGAAAAAGGGAACAAAATGTAAAGAATCCATACTAGAAGATTGCGATAGTAAGGGTTCTCCGGGAAATGCTCACTACAAGTACAAGATGGGCGTTACGCCCATCGCAACTTTCGCTAAACACCGACAAACTGCCCTCAAAGAGAGGGACTTTAACGGTTTTCAAACAATAATAAAGTTTAACTAGATGCTCACACCCCCTCGGCGGAGCATTCGGGCAAGTTCGACCTCCCCTCCGGTCGAACTTGCCTACCTTTTTCTCAACTTTTAACCAAAAAAGCTCCCGAGAAATTCACAGGGTTAAACTTTATATTTCTACTGGAGGGCAAATCTTCAACCAATATTAACAAGGAGTGTAAATAACCAATGAGCAACAAAACATTTAGTGCAATTTCTCTAATTCTGATCTTGAGTATAGTTCTTACGTCGGGTTTGCTGGCTTCTGGAGCTGACAAGCCGACCTACACGTTTGCCACGGAAGCTGCCTGGGCTCCCTGGGATTACTACAACGATGAAGGAGACCTCGTAGGAATAGATATAGACATAATTCGAGAAATAGCCAAGGTACAGGATTTCAACGTGGAATTTACCGTATCCTCCTGGAGTTCATTGATACCAATGGTCAACATGGGAAAAGCAGATATGACAGGAGGAGGGATGTCAATTACCGAGGAACGAGAAAAGAAGGTAGACTTCACCGACCCCTACTGGTTTACGGAGATGGCGGTACTGACCAGAGAAGATTCTGACCTACACATGTTCGAAGCGTTGACTCACGGAGCGGCGATCAGCAATCAGAGTAACACTACCGGTGCCGAATGGGTCCGGAAGAATTTGATCGAGGAAGGATACGATCTCGAACAAAAACTCTACGAGACTTATCCTCAGGCGACTCAGGCGCTGATATCAGGAAAAGTAGACGCCACCGTACAGGACAAAACAACGGCAGAAAGGGTCGTGAAAAAGGGTAAACCGGTTAAAATCCTCGGTTTCTTTCGAACGGGAGAAGCGTATGGTTACGCTGTTCAAGAAGGCAATGAAGAGCTATTACAGACCCTAAACGAAGGGTTGAAAAAGCTTAAAGAGTCCGGTAAATTCGACGAGATAGTCAATAAATATCTGAATTAAGTTCAAACTAAAAAGTCAAAAAGGGGCAAGCGGGGCGTATTCCTCTTGTCCCTTTTTTTCTAACAGGAGCGGAAAACAGTGGGACCAATCCTCAACCAGCTTTCGATACTCTGGAACAACAGCGACGCATTACTCAAAGGCCTGGAAGTTACTCTAGAATTGGGTTTCTCTTTTTTTGCCCTGGGCTTCGTTCTGGCGATATTCATAGCACTGGGAATAGTCTACGGGCCAAAAAACCTCAGTTCAGCTTTTTCCGGGTTCTCCTGGATAACCCGGAGTTTGCCGGCGATAATTCTGCTCTTCATTTTCTACTACGGACCCTCTAAAATCGGAATTAACGTATCTCCTTTCTGGGCGGCGATGTTTGCTCTGGGGTTACGACATGCGGGGTATCAAACCCACTACTTCCGTGGGGCAATTCAGTCCATAGGAACTGGACAGCTGGAGGCTGCCAGATCACTGGGTTTGAGCCTTCCAAGGGCACTTTTCGAAGTGATAGTACCTCAGATGCTACGGTTCTCGTTACCAGCGTCCGCGAACGAATACGCAATTACCATCAAGGATACTTCTCTTGCATTCTCTATTGGCGTCGTAGAAATTCTCCAGCAGGGAAATTACATAATCGCCCGGGAGTACAACCCTCTGACGATTTATATCACGATAGCAGTTATCTACTGGATCATTACACGAACGGGAACGAGGTTCTTCGCTTACCTCGAGAACCGTTACATGGTACCTGGTTTCGATCTTGAGAGGTAAGCCAATGAAAGCAGCAAACGAGCGTAGCTTATATCGCGGCGTGATCGGATCATGAACTTTCTCAACTACATCTGGGACATCCTACCAGCCCTCGCGATCGGCGTAAAGATTACGATGATAATGACCGCCACTTCCATGGGACTCGCAGCCGTAATTGCGGTAGTTATAGCTCTGGGCAAGATGTACGGCCCCAAATCTCTGCAGGCTTTCTGCTCCTTCTACATTGAATTGTTTCGGGGCACACCTCTTCTGGTTCAATTATTCATTATTTACTACGGATTACCCGAAGTCGGAATGAACTTTACCTCTCTTATCGCAGCCATTGTAGGATTTGGGTTAAACAGCGGGGCCTACCAAGCAGAGTACCTAAGGGGGGCGATACAATCAATCAAAAAAGGGCAGCTTCAGGCAGCTAGATCCGTCGGAATGAGCTTCATGGAATCGCTCCGAACAATCATATTGCCCCAGGCTTTCAGGCGGGTTATACCTTCCTGGTCGAACGACGTAATCTATACACTAAAATATACGTCAGTTGCTTTCATGATAGGGGCTCAGGAGCTTACTTCCGTGGGAAAAATCCTTGCCGGCCGGTACTTCAGGTTCACTGACACATTTATAGTGGTAGGTATAATCTACCTAATTTTAGTCTATATCTTCTCCAAATCCGTGGACAAACTGGAAAAAACACTGAGAATACCCGGGTTCGAGATGCGCGATTAAATCGAGAAACCTTGAATTATAGCCCTCCAGAAACCAGCCAACGAAGATACTGCAACCAGTTATCCTATATTGTAACGGGGATTCGATTGTCACAAAACTCTCAAATACTTCCCCCGATCCGGTAGGTAAAAACCAGGGATAATTTCCTCCAAAATTTTCATCCTGGGGATTCGAATTGATAGTATTCAGTAGCAACAGAATTGCCCGTTCCCAACCAAATAACCTCCCGCGGTTGACCCTCGAACTACCACCTATAGACAGATTCTGTACATACGGTAATGCCTGAGGTAATGAACTTCAGTTAGAGAAGAAACGAGCGGGATTGTCTTATCCCCTCTCCGAGGATAATTTGACGGTGAAGCCTTTTCTGAGGAGGTGAGTTAAATGATAGAAATTTTAGAATCAGTCGGGTATCTGTTGGTTTCCGTTGGAGTTGCAATTCTTTTGATTCGGCTAGGTGGCTACTTAGAAAAAATGTAAGTAGTCCGGTTAACCATCCCCCAGGAGGTGGCCAATTGGTTTTTCCAACTCAGTTACTGCAGGCGTTAAGTTTTCTTGCTTTTTCTATCGGAATCACTGCGATCTTTATTAGATTGATAAAACTAGGGGGATATTTCAGAAACTAAGTTAAGGTCGCATTAAGACCAAAGTTCAAATAAAGAAGGCGATAAGAAATGGAATTTTCTCTGGGAGAACTTTTATTCGGAATTGGAGGTCTACTAGTTGGTGTTGGGGCACTAATTGCCTTCTTGAAATTAGCCCAGCTAGCTGAAAGACTTTCCGTAAATAAAAACAACAAAGAAGAGGAGGAAGATAGTTAATAAAATCGATCACGAAATCGACGACCAAAAGCTGGACCTACCAACCAATCTAGGTTTTCCAGCCTCCTGACGATGTCGGGTAAATAAATCTACCCAATCATCAGGAGGCATTTTATTTAATTAACCTTTATACCACTACCCACTGAACCACGTTACCGTATACGATGGAGGTCCTGAAATGTCATATACGACAAAATTACAAATCTGGTTAGTATTCCTCATTTTTATTTTATTAACTTTTTCTTTTTTGTCCCCATTTACCGCCAATGTTTCTGGTGCTAGCGACCGTCCTCTGACCGTAGAACTGGAAAACGAACTTTCTTTCGAGCCAACCGAACAAAAGCTAATTTCCGACTACGATTCGGAAATTGCCTTTTCTTACGAACCCGGGGTATTCGAAATCGAAACTTCGTCCGAGTTCGAAATTGATGGTCTATCCGAAGTTGAACTCCTCTTGGGGATCGAGAAAGATCCCTTTGAGGCAGAAAGCGAGTTGGCTTTCGATCCTGAGAAGACCAAACTGGTGTCCTACGAGCTGGCCGGAGATATTCAGCTCGATCCAAATACGGCTTTCGAAATCGAGTACGAATCAGACTATCCGGAAAAAGGAGAGACCGCGGTTCCGGAGCTGATGTTAACTATCGACCGGGAATTAACGAAGGAACTCTCAATTGAGATCGAGGGAGAATATTCCGAACCGGAAAGGCCACTCAATCCCGTTCCAAATGAAACAGAAGTAGACCTATCCGGGTTAGAGGGCAGAAATTTCGCCCTAGATACGGAACTCGAGTTCGAGAAAAAAGAACTGGAAGAGATCGAGTTTGACTTCGAAAGGTCGGATTCCTCCTTCGGGAAATCCGGGTTAAACCTGGAAGCTTCAATAAGCTGGGAGCTTTCAGAGGATTCTGTAGAGTTCGAACCGGAACTAGAACTCGAATTCGGGGAATTATCTCTGGAGACGATTTTATACCTTGGAGACAAAACTCAAATCAGGAAACTGGAGATCCTAGAGGCAAGTTTAGACGATCTGGAGCTTGCCGGGTGGAACCTCGAGTTCTCAACCGACTTCGAGTCGGAAGAATCCGAAATAACTCTGGAAAGAGACCACGAAAACCCGGAAGTCGAATTTGAATTCGAAATCCGGGCGAACGAAAACGACAATCTCTTCAATCTCGGAGAAATGACCGGAGAATTAGACTGGAAACCTGAGGAATATTTGGCCGTAACGATAGAAGCTGAGCCCGGACTATCTTCTCCTCCGGAATTTTCTCTTTCGACTGAATACGAGTTTTAGCTCTTCTCAACCAGAATTTTCGGTCTACTAGAATTTAAGACTGGAGGATCATATATTTTTAAAAAACTTTAATACTTGGCAAATCTTTATAGACCTTAACCATGAAATATAAATCGAACCTGATAGACAATAAGAAAAAATGGACCGTTTCCGCCCTTCTCTACCTGGGACTTGGAGCAGTTGTAATGCAGATGCGTGGAGCGATGTTGCCCAACTTCCAGGCGGAATTCCAGGTCTCAGAGTCCCTACTCGGACTGGTGTCGCCCGCAGGAACGATTGGGTTTACAGCAGTGGCACTGACAATGGGGATGATAGCGGGCAGAGTTGACATCCGAAAGTACATCCAGGCGGGTGCTTTGCTAACAGCTATAACTACGTTCCTGATCGGGCTGGCGCCGTTTTATTCCCTGCTGCTTGCCGCAATCGTATTACGTGGGATGGCGGGCGGGATGCCGGGAGGATTAACCCGTCCCATTTTGAGCCACCTTTACCCGAACAACAGGGGAAAAATATTTAATATCCATGAGGCCGTATGGGCGTTCGGAGCGGCCTGTGGACCGCTGGTTGCGAATCTCGTTCTCCGATTCTGGAGCTGGAGAATGGGTTACTACCTTATTGGTTTGTCCTTTTTACCTGTCTTTATTTTGATGTTCAGGTCCTCCGACTTCCCGGCTGAGATCGAGGAAAAACCTCTTACTTATTCCCAGTTCCTCGAAATTATAAAGAATCCCGTGATCGTATACGTGGGTATAATCCTGTTTCTTAACGTAGGTGTAGAAGGTGGGTTCTTCACCTGGCTTCCGTATTATCTCTCACAGTCACTTCCCCATAGCGTGGCAAACTTCGCTCTGACCGGTTTTATTGGGGCTTACGTTCCGGGAAGGTTATTAAACAGTTATCTGACGAATAAATTTTCACTCACTTCACTGCTCCTCGCCGCTTCGTCTATCGTAACTGTACTTATCGTCGTGGCTTTCTTTTTTACAAGCGGGTATGGACAGATCTTCGTTATAATTGGAATAGGTTTTTTCATTTCAACGGTATTCCCAAATCTTTTCGCTCTTGCAACAAAATCCTATCCCCGCCATAGCGGGCCGATAAACGGTCTGGTCATGACTTTCGACCCACTCGGAATATCAATTGTTCCTGTCATTATGGGGATAATCGCGGACAACTTTGGGATAACGATTTCCATGAGATCGATGGCGCTCTTCATGGTTGGATCGATAACCTTTCTCCTCCTACTCCACCGAAAGCTAGCCAGGACGAAGGTAGATTAAAATCTCCCAATTAAAATCTCGCAGTTCAAAAAAATGTAGGACATCGACAGGTGAGACAACTCATCCGGAAATTCCGGATAAGTTAGAAACTTTTCAGGAAAGCCAAACATCAAGGTGAAAAGAACTGGTGCCGAGGCCCAGAGTCGAACTGGGGACACCCGCCTTTTCAG
>CAZYPS010000102.1:0-6565 GCA_964649445.1 uncultured Thermotogae bacterium
AACTCGGCAACAGCTTCAATTATCTCTTTCGGTTCGCCGAAAGGAAGCAAGTATTGCCTGTCCATCTCCCCCCACAACGTTACCTCTCCTTTTAGTTTTTCTGCTACCAGTTCCAAATCCATGGTAAAAAGCTGAGAGTTCAGTGCATCTACTCCAACTTCAACTACGTCTTTGAGTACCTTTTCTATACATCCATCGGAGTGGAAGAATGCGTATTTACCAGCTTCATGAATCATATCGCAGTACTCTTTGTAAAGAGGTTTGTAAAATTCTCGCCAGATGTCAGGAGGAATCAGTAAATTATCCTGGCCTCCCCAATCGTCCATAAGCCAGATTGCATCGACATCTGTCTCAAGCCACATTTCTATATGGGCCTTATGGTAACTGTGCACCAAATTTCTAAGTTCCATGGCCAGATCTTTACGCTTTATAAGGTCCTTGTAAAGGTTTTCAGTTCCCCGGATAAATTGCATCCGTTCGAAAGGTCGAGCTGTTACGCCTGAAAGCACGAATTTCTCTGTAGCGGAACATTGTTCGTCAATCGAAGAAAGATCCGTGGTCTTCAAAAATTCCCAGGGAAGATTTAAGTTTTTGAGGCCTTCTAAGTCGTCCAATACTGGTTTCCTAACTTCACCTAAAACCCCGTCTTCCCTTACTTCCCAGATACTGCCCCATTCATCTAGATAGCTTCCGACTGTAGGCTGCTCCGTTCCGTAAACTGTATATTTTGGCAAACTGCTTTTCCTTTGCTCCTTAGTGTAACCCGGAGTGAAATCTGGATTGTAGATATCACGGGGGAATTCATCTAGCAGTTGGGCAAGTTCATCCTCTCGGTACATCTCGACAGCCGGTAACCACCAGAGATCCCTTGGAGTTCTGTCCGGTTGTTCAAACTTCAATGCTTTTTTCACTCTTTTCTTTCCATTCATGCTAATTACCTGGTGTTCTTCCCGTATTGTATTCCTGAACAAGTTCAGAAACTAATTTAACCCGTTCAATGTCTCCATCAGCGGGAATTTCATCCGAGATACCAAGTACGATATTGGGGGTGAGTTTTTCCAGTATTCTTCTCGTCTCTTTGATCAAGCGTTCTTCGCTATATTGGTAAGGCAAAAAGTAGTTTGCAGGGACCCCGTCGAGCAAAATCATGTCTTCTTCCATCCCATCATTGATATCTTTCAGGCTCATGTCTCCCTGTGGTTTGGGGGTAAGTGCTTCCAGACCATCTAATCCAGTATCCTTTGCATAGGGGAGGAGGGGTTTCACTTTACCGTCCCAGTGGGCATAGACGAACTTACCTGCATCCTGTAGCATACCTCCGTATTCGTGATAGTGGGGCAATATATAGTCCTTGAAGAGAGGGGGGCTAACCAGCTGGCCATCCAGATTTGTTGGCATGCAGACGACATCGACCGGACTTTCTTTAATTGCTTCAAAAGCATTTCTGTCGGCCTTTTCAGCAATTTTCAGGAATTTTTCTACCCTATCTTTTCGGCGATGAAGGTAAATGATTGCGTCTTCGTAATTCAGATAGAACATTATATACTGTATAAAGGGCGCTCTAGGAGCAATAGCGGCTATTGGCGCTCTGTCACCTATCCTCTCTTCTAGGTCTTCATAAACTTCATCGTCAAAATACCAATCCTGATGAGTCAATATATACTCAAGTATTTCAAGGTCTTCTATATCCTTAATCGGATACTCGGAGACTTGCTGGGAGATCGAATCCTCGGATATCAACCACTTTCTCCTCAAGTCCCCTATAGGCGTAGACCACTTTTCTATGATTTCATCACCTTGGCCACCGCTTCCGGTAACTTCAACCTCACCGTCTATGGAAGGATCGAGTTCGGCTTTGATTACCGGTGGGCTATTTTGAGGGCAGAAACCTTTCCACTTGTCGGTGGCTTCGCTTCTTAAATCTTCAGGCGAAGGATAAGGTATGAGGTACGGTCTAGGTGAGCACTCAATTTTATCGTAAACCTCTAAAAGCGACTTGCTTTCGTATTTGTCGGGTAGAGTGCCGTGAGCCTGGTTTACATTGTACCAGTTTTCAATTCTCGGTTGCCAAACAACATTTCGGGGCTCTTCTCCCTGAAAAAGTGATAAGATGGTCTGTTTCGGTGTCATAAATACCTCCTTATTCGGGCTGGAGAAGTCTATCCCTAAAGTAACTCCGATATCGATTGATTATTATAGCTATGAGAACAAGTATCCCGTAGGTCGCCCTTCTCAGATTGGGATTAACGTTAAACATAGATAAACCTGCTTCGATTAATGCAAGAAATACTAGGCCAGCAAAAGCGTTAGTCATTGAGCCTCTTCCACCTTCTAAGCTGACCCCACCGATGATCGCTCCTGCAAAGGCAAGAAATATATCGCCATCACCCATGCTTGGAGGAACGGTATTGAGGAAACCAGTATAAAAAAGTCCAGATAGACCGGCAAAACCTCCAGCCATTGTAAACGTGAAGAATTTAACGTGTCCAGGATTCACTCCAAGCATCCTAGAGGATTGGGCATTTCCCCCGACCCCATAAATATACCTTCCAGCTCTAGTGTGGTTGAGCAATAACGCCATTAAGAATACAATACCAACAAATATCGGAATAGATAACGCACTTTCCCCGCCAAAAAGGTAATTATTTGGGAAACCGGAATAAATCGGAAAGGAGTGAAGGAGTAAAGTTCCGGCCTCAAATCCCATAAATGTTCCAAGAGTAACTAGAAAGGGGTTTAGATCCTGATAACCTATAAAATATCCGTTGACGGCTCCGGCAACCAGTCCAATTATCACCGGAATAAATATAGCGATTATTCCAGGTATGGTTGGTGCCCACTGGGTGACGATCAGAGCACTGAGCATTGCCGTAAACCCGGCCATCTGAGCCAGAGAGACATCAAGCCCTCCAACAATTAGACAAAGTGCTTCTCCGATTACTAAAAAGCCCAAAGGAATGGAAGAGTGAATCATAAAGACGATCGTACCCCAGCTCAACATACCAGTAGGTCGGAGTGCTGCAAAGATCAGATAAATAGCAACAATAAGAAACCAAGAAAAGTTGTTTACTACGAAAAGTTGGATATTCTTAAGATTTTTATTCATTTTGTTATCTCCTAATCTAAAGCGCCTGCGGTTTCGTGTAATACCTGCTCGATATCCTCTTTGGCTTTTTCACCTGCTTCCTCATCCAGGATTTTTTCTCCGTGTGACATTACTGCAATCCTATCCGCGACCTGATATACATGTTCAAGATTATGAGATATGAGTACAACACTGATTCCTTCCCTCTTTAACGCCTCAATGAAATTCAACACACGTTTTATAGCCGGCACAGATAGTGCAGTAGTTGGCTCGTCAAGTATGATCATCTCTGCCCGGAATAACATTGCACGAACGATAGCCACCCCCTGGCGCTCTCCGCCGGAACAAAACCGGACTTCTTGGTCTAGAGAAGCAACGTCTAATCCGAGTTCCTGAAATAACGGCTCAACCTCCTTTTTCATTTTTTTGAAGTCAATAGTTTTGAATGGACCAAACCCCCTCATCGGTTCTCTTCCGTAATATATGTTTTCAGCAACTCCTAAACTATCGATCAGAGCTTGATCCTGATATACCGCTTCAATTCCAAGAGCACGGGAATCTTTAATGGATTCAATCTCGACCTCTTCTCCCTTCCAGTAGAATTTCCCTCTGCTTTTGGGCTCGACACCTACCAAGGTTTTAATAAGGGTGGATTTACCAGCTCCATTATTTCCGATTAAGCCGACAATTTCACCGGACTCTATACTCAGGTCGACCCCCGCTACCGCATGAACCTTGCCAAACCATTTATGCAAATTTTCCATACGCAACAAAGGGTCAGTATCTGTGCTCATTTTTTCCTCCAGTCATCTCACTCAAAATGAAATTGGAATTAAAAGCAAAATCACCACTGTTCCTACTGTGGTGGGCTAATAATGAGCAACCAGGGGTCGGTTGTTGCCGACCCCTGGTTGCTTTTCAAATTCCGATCAACTGATCAAATTAGTAAAAAACTTCTTCATTCCCAGATTCTAATTTAGCCATTCTTCTGCGGTATTACCCCAGATTCTCGGGTCATCCATGTTATCCGGTGTTACCAACATACCTTGGACTTTCAGCCATTTGTGACCGAAGTTCGTCGTAACTTCTGCCGGAGCCCAAATTTGTTCTTCCCATGGCGACACACCCTCGTAAGTTCCACCAGTTATTTGAACGTCATCCGCTGTAACGGTAGTACCTACCTCTGGCAGAGATTCCTCTCCTTCCTCAATTACCTGCACAAGGTAGTGCATGGCAAGTGGTCCATAGAAGAGGTTTGGTTGGACGTAACCCCTGTCCACAAATCCCTCTTCCATCATGTCTAGGTAAGCAGGGGCTCCACCTATAGAAGATATAAATACGTGATCTTCTTCTCCTCGGGGAACAAGCATATCTGCCTGTTTTAAAGCATTAGTTCCACCCCGGGCATTCGTAGTATTCTGAGACACAATAGCCACTGGCCTTCCATGCTGCTGAATTGCGTTATATGCCTTCCTCTGGGCCTCAGCCATGTCGGACTCAGTAAAGAATTCTACGAACTCGATGCCTTCGTACTGAGTAAACACTTCTTTAAATCCTTCTGCTCTGTTTCGGTCCGTTGTATTTGCAGGATCACCTTGAATACTTAATACAACACCTTCGGGCTCTCCTTGTTTTTCCTTGAGATAATCAACCGCCTCTCTTGCAACTATTTTAGCTGCCTCTTTGTTACCGAACATCACGGTAATTGGAACGGCATCCGACTTTACGTCAGTATTGTAGGTAACTGTAGGTACCCCTTGTTCAGCGAGATACTCCACTACATCAGCGGTGGCCTCCTCCGCTACCGGTGACCAAATTACACCATCAACTCCTTTTTCCTGAAAATATCTGAGTTGTTTTACTTGGTCAGCAACTTTGAAGTGGGCATTCTGGGTAATTACGTTCCAGCCCTGTTCCAGGGCATAAAGGTGAATCGCCTTATCCGTAACTTTCATCCATTCATCTCCCATATATAGGGAATCGTGACCTATCAGATAACTTCCATCTTCCTCTTGCCCAAAAGTAGCGGGGACCATAAGTATTCCCACTATAAACACAAAAACTATAGTTCCGGTAAAAAGTCGCTTTGTCGAATTTGATAACATTTTTTCACCCCTTAAAAATTTTTAAATCGGTAATATGCCAAATGATTTATTAAACTTCCGCCTCACTTCATTGAAAAACTTTCACCTCCCCCGATTGTTAATTTTTTTCTCTATTTCTTTTCACTAATTCCATTAACAAGTCCCGACGTCTCATCTATTTACAATCTGGATCAAAGCCAGTTATAAAATTAAATATTACAGGCCTTATATCTCATTTCATAACGATTTTGAGAAGTGGCGGTTTTGCTGGAGCTAACACTTGAACTCCTCTCTAGATAGAAAAAATTTATAATTAATTTCTCGGCGACAGCGGTTAAATTACTTGAATTATTCAGAAGATTTTTATTCGCTTTGTAATTTTCTTTTAATTTGGAATTAGCTATTCTGTTCAGATCTATTCGGGAGTCTAAACAGCTCTTTTTTAGAAAACTACAATGACGTTCTGATCTCAGATCGTTCAATTTAATTCCTTTGATTCCAGGTAAAAAGGCTATATTTTCATAGCCATTTTTAGCTAAATATACTACAACCTTAGAGGCATCATTATAGTTGCCTGAGATAATTGTTGAGTAGTGTAATTCTTCTAATAACCTATCTTCTAAAATTACCGGTCCTGAGTTTCCGAATAACTCCTTAAAGCTACCTCCCCCATTAATGGAGGAGGTAAAAATCATACCGTCAACTTTCTGGGACTGAAACGAAAATACGCATTGCTTCTTCACTAAAGAAGCCTCATCAGTTTTGTAGAAGAGCAGATTATAATTTTTCTCAAGAGAAGAGTCTTTGGCACCGCAAGCAATTTTCGAGAAAAAAGAATTGGCGTAATTTGAAATAAACAGTGCCTTAATTTTGCTTTTATCTTTTTTTAACATCCGCCCTAACTTGTCCAGGCGGTAATTTAAATCCTCTATTACTTCCCCCACTTTTCCAGTCAATTCAGGGCATATATAACTTGTATCCACGGTAGTCATTGAAACCTCGATTCTTTCTGACACATACACTATCCTAGTATTCAATCAGCCCCATACCCATCTAGAAAATCCTGCTGAAGAAAATGCTCAACGTTTACCTTTTCTTAAGAGATATAAATATATTTGTCAAATAAAATTTTATATTTTAGTTTAAGTTAACTGTTGAATCCAGGTTGAGAATACAACTGAAATTATCGTCAGTTCTAAACCTTCTGCAAGTCAGTTATTAAAGTAAGCATCCCATACTCTCCAACAATTCAGGGCTACAGATTATTCATTGCGGAGGATCTCATCACTAAACACTTACCCCCGAGATCAATTAAGATATTCTTTGTCTATAGAAGCGCCAATTGTATAATTCGGGTCTACCATATTAGCCAGGCGGACTTTCCCAATCTGGGTCA
>CAZYPS010000103.1:0-6541 GCA_964649445.1 uncultured Thermotogae bacterium
AAATTGATCCCTGGTTTTGTCGAACGGTTTCCAAAGCTAGTTTTACACATAAAATACTACACTATGTAAATACTGAAGTTGGTGCCGGGTCTCGGGTTTTCGAAGAAGGTAGCTTTTTGTTTCAAGTAGTTTTGTTATAAGCCCCTCACGGAAGGGCGGGGAAATTGACTGAGGTGCCAAGCGATTCAAAGCTTTGAGAAAATGTGGTCTTTAAACTAGCATTTGAAAATGAACGTCCTTGTCCAGGGAGGGATAACCGTCAAAGACCGTTACGGCGAGATCGATGTGCTTCGTGGTTTGGCAGTAATTTTGATGATTCTTTATCATATTGCGTTTGACCTTTACGCCTTCGGCCTCCTCGATCTTCGACTGAACTCACGACCAATGGAAACTTTGGCTGACTGTACGGCAGGTACGTTTTTTGGTCTGGTCGGTGTTTCGCTGTTCATAAGTTACAGCAGGAATCGGAACGAGGGGGGAAATAATCACGGTCTCTGGCGGAAGTACCTGGTCAGAGGTATAAAACTAATTCTGCTGGGATCCGTTATAACGGCAGTAACATTTTTTATGTTTCCTGAGTTGGCCGTAGTTTTCGGGGCATTGCATTTCATAGGAGTCTCCGTGATTCTAGGGTTTCTGTTGCTTACTCTGGCTGACCGTTTCCGGTTGTTGTCACGGCTATTACTATTCGGAACCGTTGCCCTTCTGTTTTTCGGTGGTTCGGTATTTTTCAAGAATTTTCAGGTAGAATTTCCGCATTTAATTCCGCTGGGTATTCCTCCGATGGGGTTTCAGTCCCTTGATTACTTTCCACTTTTCCCCTGGTTCGGACTGGTTGCAGGTGGATTAATCATTGGAGAGCTACTCTATCCGGGGGGTAGGAGGAGGTTTGAGCTGGTTAAATTTGGCAATCGGGGACTGGAATTTCTGGGCAGAAACGCGCTCGTTGTATACTTCCTCCATCAACCTGTACTTTATCTCGCGATAATATTAACTCTAATAGTTACGGGAAAAGGGATGGGCGGTATTTTCTAACGAAACTCCTTCCAGTAGTAGAGCTTGGTGATCAGCCCATCTGCAGAGCGTCTTCTCGAAGTTCACCCCGGTCGACCCTCTCGGGGTCGTAATAGTCGAGTGGAAGGTCCGATTGGCCGTTAATAATTAGCTCCGCTAGTCCTTCTCCGACCGAAGGGGCCATCATATAACCATGACCGCTAAAACCGGCTGCAAGGTAGTAACCGGGGAGCTTGTATTCTCCCAGAAGAGGATTGCCGTCCGGGCTCATCGCGTAGTAACCCGCCCAGTGTCTTAATATTCTGGCGTGCTTGAGGCCTGGTATTATCGAGCCGAATGCTTCACTTACCCTCTTTTCAAATTCAAGGGATTCGGTCATGTTATAAGAGGGTGGTTCGTCCTCTGGTGTTCCAACGCCGCCGATGATTCCGCCCCGAGGAGTCTGAGTAAGGTAGGCGTCTTCGTGGTGCATCGAGATAATCATCGGTTCTATACTTCTCAATTTGAACGGCTCTGTAATTATTGCCTGGTGTCTGTAGGGCTCTATTGGGATATCAAGATCTAACATTTCACCGAGTTTTGGAGCCCACCCACCCGCTGCGTTTACTACGATGTCCGCGGAAAAGAAGTTGTCTGACGTTTCCACGAGTTTTGAATCTCCCCGGTCACCGATACTCATGGAAATCACTTCCTCGTTCTCTTTCAGCTCGGCACCCGATTCCTGAAAGAACTCCTGGAACGAAGATACCACGTCGAACGGGTGTGCCTTCCCGTCTTCGGGATTAAAACTTGCTCCTTTTAAATCACTTGTATCGATTAACCCACAGACCTCTTTTGCGCCCTCTGGTGAAAGTATTTCCGTTGGTACTCCGAGTGAATTCTGGAGCTTCTTCATTTCTCTATATTTTTTTAGATCCTCCTCGGTGTAATGGAGGTAAAGATAACCCGTACGGTTGAACTCGAAACCCAGTTCCGTAGAGAGTGCTTCCCAGTCTTCCTCGGCTCTTTTCATCATCCTTATTGTGGGTTCGTCGGAGAATTGAGCCCTTATTCCCGTACCGCACCTGCCGGTAGAGCCGCTTCCGGCGTAATCCTTCTCAAGAATTAAAACATCTTTTACGCCTTTCTTAACTAGAAAATACCCTGTTGCGAGTCCGGTAGAACCTGCACCAATTATAATTACGTCTTTGTTAATCATGACTTTCTCCCTTTTCGCCGGCTGCGAACTTAACTGGAAGCGGTACAACCGGAGATCTCTCCCTTGGCAGTGGTATCTGATCCGGACTTTTGCCGGTTTCGCGTACGAGAATGGTTCTTACCAGCGGTAAGCAGGTTCTACCCCCGCAGGTTCCGGTCGCGATTTTTGTCTTTCTTTTGAGCAACTCGATCGTATTGTACCCGTTGCTAATTGCCTCGTTAATATCCTCTTCTGTGACGTCTCTGCAGCGACAAACAATTACGTTTTGATTTTTACTTCTCTGGTTCAATTTGGCCTCCGGATGTTTCTCAGTTTGTTAATATATTTTTCGCTAACCTGGACTGTCACTGTTGGGGTATCGTAGGTAGATTCCTCTTTTGTTTTTAAGTTCTCGACCGTTACCTCCGTTATTTCTTCTCCTTTTCGGTTCAATCCGGGGACTTTTTCGCCGATTTCCGGCTGGTCAAACTCGTAAGGCAAAGTAACCCTGCAGCCCTCTTCGGGAGAACAGTCGATGGTAAAAATGGCCAGTCCTGGACAGGACTCGACACAGACCGAGCACCCGGTGCATTCGTCAAAATCGACCTCCGGTGTGTCGTTGATCCCCTCCAGCTCAATTGCTCCTGCGGGGCAGTTTGCCTGGCAGGGGTCACAGGGTATCTTCTGGGGACACTCGATAATGGCTGCTGGCCCGCTGGCTAACCTCTGTCTCGAAGGTAAAGAGACCTCATCTGGCTTCAAACACCCGCTGGCCTTCCAGCTTTTTACGTCTCTTTTGTTTTCGATTGTTTTTCAACCTCCTGTAAGCTGGAACGTAGATTATCGTAATAGGGACCCGCTCTCAATTGTTGAAGTTTTTTCCGGGAGTTCCGAATGATTTCTTCCTCGTTTTCCCCTCCCTTCCCTATTTCGAGGGCGGCATCGGCCCCGGCGATTTTTCCCTCAAGCATAGCGGACGTAGCTTCTTCAATTCCCGATGCATCTCCCGCTACGTAAATATCTTCTCTCGTAGTTTTCATTCTCTCGCTCCTTTTCGGTACGTAACCTCCCAGTTCGGACTGAAACTCGAGCTCACAGCCTCCGTGATGCAGGAGCTTGTAACTTGGCGACAGACCAGCGGCAAGTGCCACGACGTCAACATCGAATTTCCGTTCCGTTCCCTCAATTGGGTCCGCTGATCTGTCTATCTCCGCAACCGTCGCACTTCCTACTGTGTCGGTGCCTTCGATGCCCACAACCTTGTGGTCCGTTAATATTGGGACGCCGTGCCTCCTTATTTTTGCTGCGTGAATGAAGTAACCGCCTATTTCGGAAGCAATTTCCACGATCGCCGCTACTTCCACGTCAGCCTGAAGGAGCTGGTAAGCTATGATTAAGCCTACGTTCCCTGCTCCAACCATCAGGACCCTGTCTCCGGGTTTGACCCCGTATACATTCATCAAAGTTTGGACTCCCCCAGCGCCGTATACACCGGGCATATCGTTATTGGGAAACCTTATCATGTCCTCAGTAGCGCCCGTAGCTACGATAGTTTTTTGGGGAGTGATTTTGAGAAATTTCTCTCTGTTTTTATAAATTCCGACCTTGTCTTCGAAGATACCGACGGCACTGGTACTTGTCATAGCATCTATTTTTGGATGATCTGAAACCTGACGGGCAAGTCTTTCACCGATTTCTTTTCCTCGTTTCCCCGCCTCCTGGTCGCTGGAACCGAAGAACTTATGGGTTTGCTTTATCATCTGTCCACCGAGCAAGGGGTTTTCGTCTACAACTAAGATACTGGCTCCCGCCCTGGCAGCAGTCAAGCTTGCTTTTAACCCGGCAGGCCCACCCCCGATGACGAGTACATCCGGCGATTTTTCCCCTATGTTTTCTGGGCTAAAACTGGAGGTTTCGAAAGGTATTTCGGGGAACCCGGTCTGTTTTTCAACTTCCATTCCTTCTTTTGCCATAGTTATGCACGTTCTGACGTTCGGTACCCCATCTACTTTCATCAGACAGGAGGAACATTTACCTATTGCACAGAAAAGTCCTCGTTTTCTTCCCTTCTCCCCACTATGGCTTAAATCGGTGATACCTTCGTTGTGAAGCGCGGCAGCAATCGTCTCTCCCTTTTTCGCGCTGACTTCTCTTCCCTGGTAGGAAAAAGTAAAAGCTTCCTTTTTGGGAAAGGAAAGTATCGGATGGTCGCTAATCCTCATCTTTACCCCCTTAAGCGTTTCTTACCCGGTTAAAAATATTCCCCCGGGTAACCCCTCCTAGAATATTGGATAATTGGAATTGGAAAACACCGCAATTAGCCTATTGTAAGTTGTCTGGTTTTTCAAATTATGGTATTTTTGATTTAAAGTAACTACGATAGATGGCTCAGTGTCGGTTATTACGTGTGAAAGGAAGAAGAGAGCCTTTTAAGTGATAGCGGATTGGATTAAGGAATGACGGGAAGATAGGAGGTGGTAATTTGGAAAATCCACTATCCGATAAGATTTACAAAAGTAGGTTGGCTGAGCGAGAGGAGGATATAAGAGGACCTTACTTTCGAGATCAGACTGCGATAATACATTCCCTTCCCTTTCGGAGGTTGAAAAACAAAACGCAGGTTTTCTTCGCCCCCGAGAACGATCACATCTGTACAAGAATAGAACATGTGCTTCACGTTTCGACCATATCCGCGACTATTTGCAAGGGACTTGGACTGGACGTCGAACTGGCTCAGGCGATTGCACTAGGTCACGATCTGGGTCATGCTCCTTTTGGCCATTCGGGCGAAGAGATACTTGATAGATTGAATAAGGAAAACGGCGGTTTCGTGCATGAACTTCACGGTCTTAGGATAGTTGATAAGCTAACGCGCTATGGCAACGGGTTAAACCTGACTTATGCCGTCAGGGACGGAATAGTGACTCATTACGGGGAGGAATTTACCCAGTCGATAGAACCCGCACAGGAGAAAAAGGACTTAGCTGAACTAAAAGAAAGGGGTTCGCCTCCTTCTACTTACGAGGGGTGCGTGGTGAGGATGTCGGATAAAATTGCCTACTTCGGCCGGGATATTGAGGACGGCATAAAAGCTGACCTGATTGAGAAGGAGGACATCCCCCAGGATGTTCGGGCGGAGCTTGGTACTCGGAACGGTGAGATAATCGACGTCTTCGTAAAAGACCTGATCGAGTGGTCGAGAAAGAATGGTAAAATCGGGTTCTCCCCGAAAAAATTTAAAACGATGCAATCCTTAAAGGAATTTAATTACTCTAATATTTACGGTCACGAAAGGCTTAAGCAGTATTCCCGCCATGCCGAGGTCATCCTTAATATACTTTTCGATCATTTATTGGGTTTGATGGATGAATTCGGAAGAAATTACGACCAGTATCTGGAGAGTAGTATACCGCTTGATAGGAGGTTTGGTGATTACCTAAAAGGTCTTGATGATTTTTACGGAGTAAAAGAGCCGTTTAATCCGGGACAAATAGCGCTGGATTACATCGCAGGGATGACGGACCAGTACGCTTTAAAAGCGGCAGAAGAGGTTATTTTTCCTGAACCCATTAAGTTTGACCAGGCCGAGGGCGAGTGTTAAAACGTAAGGCCGACCCCCAGTCCCCCTAGATAATTCATCAGGTTGCCGGAAAAGTTAAACCGTCCCGCAGACTGGAGCTGGATAGCGAACGGGAACAGGTTGAGTTGTAGTCCTATCTTTCCGTAAGCGGAGGAGTTAGATACTGAGAATGAAGGCTTGGAAGAGTTAAAAGTCATATCCGGGCTGGCTCCAAAAAAAAGATGGAGGGAACCATTATTTATACCAATTGAGCCCAGGTTAAGATCGGCCAGAAAATAACTGAATAAATTAACGTCGCTCGATGAACCGGAGTACGGTCTGGTTCCCCCAAGTTCAAGTTTAAAAAGCCCTCCCGTCCGCAGGTAACCTCCGTACCAGGTTGTATCGTCGGTAAAGTCTTTTTCCAGTGAGCCTCCAATCGTGGTACCGCCAAGAGTCCGGAGCCCGAAACCAAAGACTAAAAAACAAGTCAATATTGTTACAAGTATTCTGTTTTTCATTTTTCTCCTTTAGAATTATCGAAAGATTTAACTAAATTTAAATAGTACCTTTGAAGTGTTTCACGTAAGCATAATGTAGCATTTTATGTGTAAAACTAGCTTTGGAAACCGTTCGATAAAACCAGGGATCAATTTCCCCAGCGGGGAAATTGCCCTTTCCGATCTCGGCTCGCTCTCCACCCTTTCTTCTTGTGGAATACGAAAGGGGCTAGGGTCGAGAAAATTCCAGCGAAGCGGCGCATATGTCTGACCGAATCGGGAATTACCGGA
>CAZYPS010000104.1:0-6479 GCA_964649445.1 uncultured Thermotogae bacterium
GAGCAACCCCAGGGAACCCTCCTGGATCAGGTCGGAAAACGAAAGGCCCAGGTCCCGGTATTTTTTGGCGACATCCACCACGAGCCGTAGGTTGTGTTCGACCAACTCCTCCTTGGCCCCTTGGTCTCCAGACTGGACCCGTCTGGTCAGCTCCTTTTCTTCTTCTCTGCCCAGGACCTCGTTGTCCGCGTTGGTTAGGTCCCGGAAATAACGCTCAACCTCCCGGGTCATAGTACCGCCTCCGCTTATGTATGCCCGGCCGGATCGGTTGGCCGACAGAGCCTAGATCGTGCTGCTAGATAATGAGGGGCGAGGGGCGAACGTGCAACCTTGAAAAACGGAAAAACTTGCCCGACCGACGGTAGAAGGTCCCGGACTCCCGGAGGGGATTGAGGTCGAGTGTCTACTAGCTTGGAAAAGCCGTAGGAGGGTTGATTGGAGTTCCCGTGACGGTCTGGTTAAGTTCCCTTTATCCACCTATCGGGTAACCTCCTCCCTCCCTAGAAGGTTGATTTCTCTGCCCCGTTTCTCACACATGAAGGGAAGCGAGTAGTTTAGGTAAGCGTCAGTTACCCGAAAATCCGTATAGTCGACGTAATTGGTATTCTTCATGTACCGCTGGTTGACGGCTTTAGCTAGCTTTACCGAACCGATGGTCAGCCCGGTACCTTCTTCGTATTGGACGGCGGCCATCTTGCCGGGTTCATCCCCCTCTAGTAGTTTCACGCAGCGGCGTCCCGCCTCATAACCTAGCTCTTTGTCGACTTCGTTTGCGGGCCCGTTCCTCAATAGGTAGGTCAGGGCCTGGTGGGCCGTGCCAAAGGGTTCTCCAAACTCCTCTTTAGATATATCCTTTATAGCCTCCGAGAGCCTAAGTGCTAAAAGCTTGGGGCTCAGTTTTACGTGGCCGAACTCGTCGAACTCCTCGGATTCCATTCGGTGAGAGGATAACCCTTCTATACTCGCCCCTTCGGCGGCAACCACTACGGCAAAGCCCTTGCCATGCTTTTTTTGGTTTTCCCGGTAGACTCCTCTTATTTCTTCGTAGATTTCGTCCATACTCGTTGGTTCCTCCCCAGGGATCAGCACATCGGCGTCGCCGTAGGTACAGGTACCGGCCGCCATCCAGTCCGTACTCCTTCCAAATAGGGTATTGATCATCACGCGGCCGTGGGTATAAGCCATGTCCGCACTTTCCCTTACCAGTCGGCTGGCCTTTTCCAGGGCAGTAGGGTAACCGATGGTAAAGTAGGTGCCGGAGAGGTCGTTGTCCATGGTTTTGGGCCAACCGACGGCAGGTACGTCGGCTTCTTCCCACAGCCTAGCGAGGACACCAAGGGTATCGTCGCCTCCGAGAGCCACTACCCCGTCGATGTCGTGTTCCGAGATCGTATTCGTCAACTCCTCCAGTTTTGGCCTGTAGCGGCTGGAGCCAAGGATCGAGCCACCCTTGTCGGCGTAATCTATTACTTCCTCGGCTGGTAGGTTGACGAATTCCCCTTGGGCGAGACCGCGCCATCCGTCCACCGCACCTAAGATCTCCCACCCCAGCTGTTCCCCTTTTTCCCAGGCTCCCGACAGGCCCGAGTTGAACCCGCCGATATGTCCTCCTCCGGTTAGGATCGCTATTCTTTTAGGCACTTGAAAACCCTCCGAATCGTTGTGGAACTTGGTTCCGTTATCTTCTCTGGATTAACTGTCTGACCTTTTCAAATTTTGTATATTGTAAATACCGTAATTGCTATTCACAACGACTTGGTAACTAGCTCTGGGATGAGGTATAGGGTTTCTTATCAAGAGTTCCAGGAAGGGAATGCTTACTGACTGTGGTATGAGAGCGGATAAATTCGTGGATTTCCCGAGTTAAAAGGTGGATAGTCCGGTTTGAGTAAAGATAGCCGCCAAACATCCTGAGTTTATATCACGACTTGACCCCTAATGTCCTCGGCGAGCCTGGGCTTCTTATGGCCGAACAGGTAGTTTCCACATTGCACCGAAAAATCAGGCTGATTAGCCTTACACAACCTCACCAGGTTAAAGGAAAGTCTATCCTCCACAGAGCATGCTATGTTACCGGGTCATAGGTGACTTTAGGTTGGTAAAGTGCTGGAATTGTGTTGATGTATCACATTATCATAGGGGGACTTAGAGGTAGGTTTTTACTACTTGTAGCTTATGTTGAAATCGGTGGTTTTTTGCTTTGATGAATTCACCTTCATGCTCCACCCTACAGAAGGAGAGGCCAGCTTAAGCTTCCTTGCTTTTCCCTTCGCTAGGTTCTTTCGAAGCTGCTTGTTTGGGACCCTCTAGGGCTCCCGGACCTTTCATCTGCTGGGCCCCTCGGTATACTTAACTGCCAGCTACCGAGTACCTCCTGGAGCTGTTGCCTTTTTTCTTTAGTGCAACAGCTCCGTTTTTTCTTTCCCCTCGTGGGTCCGTAAAAGCGGCGAGCTGGTTGGGGCTCCCGAGCCGCCCCGATCAGGATGCGAAGCTATTGGCCAACGAGAGTAGGGGTTATTTTCTTTTCCCTGCCTTAGTTGATAAAATTGGGTCAACAGGGTTCGGCAAATATGGCCGGTCCCCCAACAGCACCCGTAGGGAGGTGTCGGAATTGAAAGAGTTTAAGGTCTCGTTGTCAAACAGGCCGGGCGAGTTGGCCAACTTGGCGGAGATTCTCGGTGATAGGGGAATAAATATCGTCTCCGTAGCCGGAATCTCGGAGGGAAAGAAATCCTCCATCGTCGCCCTGGTTGCCGAGGACGAAGAGGGTACAAAGGATGCCCTCCGAACCGAACGGTTTCAGTTCGAAGAAGAGGAGCTGCTTGTTGTAGATCTGGAGGACAAGCCCGGGGAGTTGGCCACCGTCGCCAGAAAGTTGGGTGACGCCCAGGTCAACGTAGAATCCCTCTACTTGCTGGACAAGGAGGAGGGTGTCAAGCTCGGACTAGAGGTGGACAACAAGGAAAAGGCGGAGGGGGTCGTAGGCTAAGTACCAAAAGGGCAAGTTGGTGTCCAGCAGAGTTCACGGTTCAGTTAGATACTTTAAGGACTAGGCAACGGGAAGAGCCTTCCCGCAGTCCTTTCCCGGGGCTAGCGCAAGGTAGGAGCGGGCAAATACGGAATGGCCGGTAAAGATATAAAGTTGCCGGAGGCAAGCAAGTAAATCTCTCAGTCGGTTTTTCTACTGTCGTTTTAATGTGGCAAAGCTAGGGGAAATGCTGGCTCATGAGGAGCTTTTGCTCGATTTGGGCTAGTTTGAAACCCCGGGTCCGTCGTCGTCTTTCCTGAGCCGCGTTCGTCTGCAGGACCCCCATCTCTTCGGTCCGACGGACCACTTCTCCGGTTTTACCTGGAGTAGGTCCCCCTCAACATGGTCTTGTCAACGACGTGGCCTTTCATCGCTTCCTGGAGTCTTTGTCTTTTGGTTCCCGGTTTGAGGTCGAGCTTTTTGTCCAAAGCATAGAGGTTAAACCGGTATTTGTGCTCCACGCTTCCCGGAGGACAAGGCCCCCTGTAGTCCGATTCGCCGAAGTCGTTTTCCCCCTGGATTGCCCCTTTAAGTTCCTTGGGTACCCCCGTCCTGGTGATCCCCGGTGGGATCTGGGTGGTATCCGCGGGGAGGTTCCAGATCAGCCAGTGGTCGAATACCCCGGTCGGGGCGTCCGGGTCGTGGACAATGATAACCAGGCTTTCCGCCTCCGGGCTCACCTCCTCTACGGTGAGGGGAGGAGAGATGTCCTTCCCCTCGCAGGTAAACCGGTCGGGAATCCTCTCCTCGTCTTCAAAGGCGGCCGAACTCAGTCTCATCTTATCTCCCCCTTTTCTCTTCGGGATCGCGTCTTAACTATAGGTCTTCCTTGGAGCCGTTGCCAACTTCCCGAGGGATTGGTCAATTGGAGAGGATAGGCTGTAAGCAAAGCTCTCGGGGGCCCGAGCCGGGGTAAACTACTCTCATTCTCCGACCATAACTGACGGCAAGACGGATCAGCCACCCCGAGGGCAGTGGAGATGAGACGGGAAGTTAAACTATCTCTTATGGCCTCAGTCCTTGTAATCGGTTTCGTCCTCCTCTTAGGGGTTGTCGGGTTTTCCTGTGAGATATGGACCCACGCTGCCTTGTCGAGCGCGAAGAAGGTGGGGGCTAAGGTCCTCCTAAGGGTCGTTTATCATCTGGACTTTCTGGATCTACCCGTTGATAGCTTGCCCTTCTTGGTGAGGTTTCTTAACCTAAGTATCTAGGTCTTGGACCAAATTAGGGGGAAAGTAAAGAGGGGGGCTAACCGAGATGCCGGAGATGGGATTTTTGTTAAGGGAGTTGAAACTAATATAACCTTTTTGTGGTTTTCCCCTGTAATTCAAGCAAGTCAAGTACTTGTCTCGACCATTTTTTCGGGAGGTGAAAATATGGAAGTCGAATTCAGAGTGGAATCCGGTCATTTAAGGCGAGATGGCCCGGTAATCGATGCGGCGATCGATAAGTATACGTCCAACCTTTGGCCGTTTGGCAGAAAGGAGAAGGCTCACAAAAAACTGGTGAAAAAAGAAGAGGAACTAATTGAAGAACACGGTATCAAAAAGGCCGAAGAACTCAACCATACTTTCCTCACGGTCACGGATGTTGAGACCGAAGAGGAAGCGTGGGAAGCAATTGAATCCTTCAAGGAGGACCTGCACAAGCTCTACCAGGAGGAATTCGACCTCGATGTACCTCCTATAGAGCTCACAGTACGGGATAAATATTCGGGCTGAACTTGCCTCTGGTCAAGTCCGTAACAATTGTGTAAGTTTGACAGTTCTTAGGTAGAACTGATATACCACGGCATCTAAAAACTGCCGTGGCTTTGTTAACTCAGCCTCCTTGGAAGCGTTTGGATTATAGGGTATATGGGAAAATAACCAAAATAAGCCCTTTATATATAAACCCCGGCCGGATCGATCAGGACCGATTTATAGACCTCTCAGAGCATGTTGTATGTACGAGCCGTAAGTAATTATAGCGTGAGAAAGTCTTGGAAAGGGTGCTTTGTGTTAGCCTACTATAGGTCAGTATTTTACGACTCTGTAGCAAAAGTTAAAAATCTGGGTTTACGCAACTTTTTGAACTGGTATGAGGTTTTTACTAAAGTTATGCGTTGTTGAAAATCGATCTATGAAACGTATTTACTTATGAAGAGGAAACGATCTCTAATTATGGCTTCTTCGGAAACCCACTCATTTTTTCATTATTTGTAGCCACACTCCCAAACCTTTTAATATATGAGCGAAGGACGTCGTTTTGTTCTTACTTTTTTGTAAAATTGCCCTAAGGTAAATTAGCTCGCTCGTCTTTTATTTGCGTCCGGAGATGGCGTGGTGAAAAAAGACCCTTCCCTGGAGGCCATATTTCAAACCCCCGGCCTATTTGTCGGCCTCCTCGACGAAGAAGGAAACCTCCTCGATGCCAACCAGGCAGCCTTGGATTTCATCGACCACAAATTGGAGGACCTAACGGGAAAGAAGTTCTGGAATACCGCTTGGTGGAGCCACTCCGAAAATTTGCAGGAGAGGCTGAAAGAAGGGGTCGAAAAGGCAAAAAACGGGGAAATGGTTCGATTTGAGGCCGACCATGTTTCTCCTGAAGGAAAAAGGGTTACCGTAGATTTTATCCTACGCCCGATAGAGTCAAAGCACGACCTTGACCGGTTATTGGCCTTAGGAAGGAATATCACCGAACGAAAAGAAGCCGAAAGAAAGCTAAAAAAAAGCGAGGAGAGACTGGAACTTGCCCTCGAAGGGACGAATACAGGATTATGGGACTGGAACGTCCGGACCGGGGAAGTGGTATTCAACGAAAGGTGGGCAAAGATAGTCGGCTATACCTTGGAAGAACTTCAACCGGTGAGCATTCAAACTTGGAGAGAATTGGCCCACCCTGAGGACCTAGAAAAGTCGGATAAGCTACTGGATAAGCATTTTGACGGTGAGACGGACTTCCGAGACGGACTTCTACAACTGCGAGGTTCGAATGAAGCACAAGTCCGGAGATTGGGTCTGGATACTCGACCGGGGGCGAGTAGTGGAGTGGGACGAGGAAGGGGAACCTGTACGTATGGTAGGGACCCACCAAGATATAACGGAGAGAAAAGAAGCAGAGCAAGCATTGCAGGAAGAAAGGGATAAGCTGAGGGAACTCCACAAGGCCGTCGACCGTCTTCAACACCAAGAGACAGAAGAAGACCTAGCCAAAACTGCGGTGGAAACGGCGGAGAAGATGCTGGAGTTCGACCTTTGTGCCCTCGACTTGGTAGAAGGAGATAAACTCGTCCCCAAGGCCAACTCCTCGAATCTGGACCCAAGCGTTACCAAAACGTTTGAAATCGGAGAAGGTATCGCTGGCAAAACCGCCCAACGGGGTGAAACCATCTGGGGTGATGACGTAAGGGACCACCCGGATGCAAAACCAACCAACGAGGACTTCAAATCCTTCATCAGCGTCCCAA
>CAZYPS010000105.1:0-6428 GCA_964649445.1 uncultured Thermotogae bacterium
ATTTCCACGCCGGGGAAATCGCCTGCGGTTTTATCGAACAATTACCAGAGAACGGAGCACTATTCTCGGTAAAGCAAATATAAAGAGTAAGCACGAGGTGAGCGGGAGTCTGGGCTGCTTAAGATGGGGTATAATAATTTTACTCATAACTCCGATATTTACGCCAGCATACCTAATTCATTTACTTTCCCTTTGTTGAAAAGGCCTTCGGCCACCCTTAGAATTATCCAGATTAAACTCCCCGAGGTGTTTCCTTTTGTTTGAATCACTCACCGGTAAATTGACCGAAGTGATGGATCAGCTGAAAGGCAAGGGCAAGCTTAGCGAGGAAGACGTTAAGGAAGCCCTAAAAGAGGTCAAGATGGCCCTGCTGGAAGCTGACGTAAACTACAAAGTAGTCAAAGATCTGACCAGCAATATAAAGGAAAAGGCCGTCGGGGAAGAGGTAATGGAAAGCCTGACTCCCGGTCAGCAGGTTGTTAAAATAGTTCGGGACGAACTGGCCGAAGTAATGGGCGAGGAACGAAGTGAACTGGATTTGAGTTCCGATCCGGCCGTCATTATGGTCGTCGGTCTCCAGGGAAGCGGTAAAACCACGACCTGCGGAAAGTTGGCCCGGAGGCTGAAAGACGATGGTCACCGACCGCTATTGGTGGCAGCCGATACGTACAGGCCTGCTGCTCGGGAACAGCTGGAGAAGCTCGGTGACGACCTGGACCTACCGGTTTACGCCGATAGAGATCAAGGGCCCGAGGAGCTTGCTTCTTCTTCGATTGATCAAGCGGGAAGACAGGGTTCCGACGTCGTAATTCTCGACACTGCGGGTCGACTCCAGATTGACGAAGAAATGATGGACGAGCTCGTCAGGATAAAAGGGAGAATTGATCCGGACGAAATACTGCTGGTTGCTGACGCGCTTACGGGCCAGGAAGCCACTTCTATTGCAGATAAATTTGACGATAAACTAGGAATTACGGGTATCGTTTTAACTAAGATGGACGGTGATGCCCGTGGTGGCGCTGCTCTGTCGATGGTTCAGGTGAGTGGTCAACCGGTTAAATTCGCGGGAGTCGGGGAAAAGCTCGATGCCCTGGAGCCGTTTTACCCCGAGAGAATGGCGGGCAGGATACTTGGAATGGGAGACGTGCTGTCTCTCGTGGAGAAAGCCGAACGAGAGATGGACCAGGAAAAGGCGGAGGAGCTGGAGGAAAAGATAAAGAAGCAGCAATTCACCCTCCAGGATTTCCTCGACCAGCTGGACGAAGTCAGGAATATGGGGACGATGGGTGAGATACTGGATAAGTTACCGGGAATGGGGAATAAGGTTGACGATCTCGATCTGGAAGGAGATGAAATAGATAGGATTGAAGCAATTATTAACTCGATGACTCCTGAGGAACGGGCGAACCCAAAGATTATAGATGGAAGCAGGAAAAGAAGAATAGCTCGGGGAAGCGGCCGCGAAGTCAGCGAGGTAAACGATTTGCTGGAGAGATTTAACAAGGTAAAGAAGATGATGGATAACATGGGAAGCCTCCAGAAGAAATTTGGCGGGCTTCCAGGAGGAATGGGAATATAATATTCTAAAAACAGGAGGAGAAGATGAGCGCAAGAATTAGCTTAAAGAAGACAGGTAAAAAGGGACAGCCTTACTACCGTGTTGTCGTTCTGGATCGTTCTAAATCGAGGGATACCGAGGTGCTGGAAGACCTGGGTTTTTACAATCCCAGGCCGGATCCCAGGGACATAAGATTGGATAAGGAAAAGGCTTACGAGTGGCTGAAGAAGGGAGCTGAACCGTCAAAAACTGTTCGTGATATCTTCTCAGAAGAAGGACTCTTGGAGAAGTTACACGAAGAGAAGTATGGCTGAAAGTAATGTCCCTCGAGCTGCTCCACCATCTAATTGAGCCGCTCCTTGACCACCCCGAAAACCTTCGCGTAGACCATATCGATACGGAAGAAGTTGATATTTTTCTAATTTCCGTCCCCGAAGGTGATCGCGGGCACTTACTGGGGCGGGACGGCAAGACGGCGGATTCCCTGCGGGCGATTCTGAATAGAGCTGGTGAACTGGCCGGCAGGGATGTCGTTGTCGACATACTGGACTGATCGAAAAGTGATTTTTGACGTACTTACCATATTTCCCGAAATTATTGAAGGTTTGTTGAGCCGGGGAATAATTGCTCAGGCACGAAAAAAGGGTAAGATCAGCCTGGGAATCTGGGATCTGCGCGACTTTTCCGAGGACCCTCACAGAAACGTCGATGATCGCCCTTACGGTGGCGGACCGGGCATGGTCATGAAGCCAGAGCCGTTTTACCGCGGGGTTCGGGCGATAAAAGCTGGTAGAGGTGGAGGACGAGTTGTTTTGCTCAGCTCTCGGGGAGAACTCATGGATCAGTCAAAACTGGAAAAGCTGGTCCCCGAAGAAAATCTTATCCTGCTGGCCGGACGGTACGAGGGGATCGACGAGCGCGTGGGGGAAATTTGTGACGACAGGCTCTCCCTTGGTGATTTCGTGCTTTCCGGAGGAGAGGTACCGGCCGCCGCACTTATTGAAGGGGTTGGCAGATTAGTAGATGGTGTTCTTGGGAACGAACGATCGGCGGCGACCGATTCTTTTTCGAGCGGTGACGTGCTGGGTCCACCCCAGTACACGAGGCCGCGGCAGTTCGAAGGAATGGAAGTACCGGAGGTCCTGTTGAGCGGGGATCATCAAAAGATCGATCAGTTCAGAAAAGAGAAGGCACTGAAGGATACGGAAAGGTTCCGGCCGGATTTGCTGGAAGAGGAGGACTAACGTGGGCAATTTATACATCGGTCTCCTGCACCACCCGATGCGAAACCGTCGGGGCGATGTAATTACCACTTCGATGACGAGCATGGATGTTCACGACATTGCCAGGACTGCGAAAACTTTCGGGGCTGCCCGGTACTACGTGATAACTCCGTTAAAAACACAGAGGGAAATTGCCAGGCGATTGAGAGGGTATTGGACGGAACAGGAGCGGACCAGAGAAAATACCAACCGGGGAGAAGCCTTGGAATTGGTTTCAGTTTTAGATAAACTTGAGGAAGGTATTTTGGATATTTCGGATCGAGAAGAGAAGGAACCGTTGCTCGTAGGTACTTCAGCCAGGGATTTAGATGAAAGAGGAATGGAATACGAGAAAGCGAGGAAGGAGCTTCAGGAAGGAACGAAGCCGATGTTCATCCTTTTTGGCACCGGCTGGGGCATGACCGACGAGCTCACGGCCCAGCTGGACTATCTACTTCCTCCAATAGAGGGAATGGGCCAATTTAATCACCTTTCTGTCCGGGCTGCAGTAGCAATTACCCTGGATAGAGTACGAGGTAGCGGTAAAATTCATTAAAGCAAAAAGGAAAAAACAGGAGTTGATTAAGATGGACGAACTCATAAACAAGGTTGAGAAAGATTTTATCAACGATGACGTTCCCGACGTAAGTCCTGGAGATAAGGTCAGAGTACACGAGCACGTCCAGGAGGGTTCTAAAGAGAGGATTCAGGTATTTGAGGGAGTTCTGCTAAAAAAGAGCGGAAGTGGAGCAAACACGATGATTACCGTGAGGAAACATTCCTCGGGTATCGGTGTCGAGAAGACGCTTCCGATTCATTCACCGAAGATAGAGAAAATAGAATTAGTAAAGAAAGGTAATTCCCGGCAGGCTCGACCTTATTATCTGAGACGGCAACGGAAGTATTAAATCCAGCCACCTCTAATGTCACCCAATCAAAATAAGGACGAAAATACAAAAAAGCCCTACAGCGCTAAGCTGCTTAACTTCCTGGGAATAAGTACCAGTAGGACGGTAGATTACCTGCTGGAATGGGTCGACGTCCTCGCCGTTGCGGCACTCCTTGCCTGGTTGATAATGTCGTTCGTTACGGTGAGGATGAGCGTTCCTACCGGGTCTATGGAGCCTACCATCCAGCCTCACGACAGTTTCTTCGTCGACAAAATTTCCTATAACTTTCGGGAACCCAAGCGAGGCGATATCATAGTCTTCTGGCATCACTCGGAAGACGGTGAGAAGACGAGGTACGTCAAGAGATTGATCGCCAAGGGCGGCGATACGGTCGAGATAAAGGGAGGCGACATTTATCTCAACGGGGAGGAACTAACTGGAGAAAAATTCGACCGGCGCTACTGGGCGGAAGGTCAGTACGGCGTGGATGAAGTCGAGGTTCCCGAGGGAAAATACTACGTCCTGGGCGACAATAGCTCCAATAGTTTTGATTCTCGGTTCTGGGGATTCGCCGACGCTTCCTCCCTGATCGGAGAGCCTTACCTCCGTGTCTGGCCACTTGGAAGGTTCGGGCTGATTAACTGAGTCGAAACTTCTCGCAAATTATTTTGTAACTTTTCTACCTCTAATCAATTAACCCTTATGCAAGTGTAGCGGAACCTTTCGGGCTGCCCACATTTAAGGGGACTGGACACCCATTACGCACAAACCGGAACAAGACGAGTAGCGGAAGCCTTCAGGCTTCCAGAGTTAGCGATTGCTAAACCAACCGCAAGGATGCATATATTTTTTGCGTCTTTTCTCTCCCACAAAGGTTGCATGGACCGATGACCCTCTGGATAATAAACGATGAGGTAACGACATGATAGATCTAACCGGGTTTGATGAAAAATTATTAGAAAAACACGGAAGAGTTGCCGGGCTGGATGAAGCAGGACGGGGAGCACTGGCAGGACCGGTGTTTGTCGGTTGTGTATCTGCTTCCGGATCTGTACTGGAAGGGAAGAAGCTCGGCGGAGTTAACGATTCAAAGCAATTAACAAACGAGGTAAGAGAAGAATTGTTCACTTTATTGGGTGAGGATAAAAGAATAGAGGTGGGGATTGGAATGGCTGATAGCCGGGAAATAGATGATATGGGGATAAATGAAGCCGCTAATGTAGCTGCTTCCCGAGCCCTGTCGATGATTTCTTTTGAACCGGATCTGGCCTTGCTGGATAGAGGGCTTTCTCCTGGTCTTGATGTCTCTCGGAAGTCGCTTGAAAAAGGCGACGAAAAGTCCTTTCACGTAGCTGCTGCCTCGATTATGGCCAAAGTTGCCCGGGATAGGTACATGTGGTCAAAATCCGAGGAATTTCCGGAATTCGGCTGGTCGTCCAACGTGGGGTACGGGACAAAAGAACACCGAGAAGCCGTCAGGAAATTTGGTCGCTCACCCCTGCACAGGAAAAGTTACGAAATAGCCTGAAATGGTTTGCTAAAAAAGGTCTTCGGCGTTATAATGCTTTTAGCATTCGCGAATAGCTAAAAATATGGGTTGTCGGGAACTGAACGGACTTTGTTAGTTTTATATGGGGAAGTTTGTCGAAGCTTAGTGCCTTAAATGTCCTTGAATTTAGGTTTGCTGGTTTTATAATAAATCTTAGCTTAGGAGGCGGGAAAAGATGTTTAATAGTGGAAAGTTAGCGAAAATAAGTTTAAGTTTAGTCCTGATATTTGGTCTCGCAATATCCGTCTTCTTTACTGTCGGCTACGCCCAAGAACAAGAAGATGAACAAATGTTTTCCGATGTACCGACGGATCACTGGGCATATCAGGATATCCAGTTCCTGGCGGAAAGAGGAATCATTACCGGTCTACCGGGCGGCACTTACGAGGGAGATCAAGCAATTACGAGGTATCAGGTTGCCAATTTGGTTGCCAGAGCGGTTAGGTATCTTCAAAACAACTCCGGTGCGTCCGGCCAGCAGGATCTAAGCACTCTGGAGGACCTGGTTTACAAGCTTTCCGAAAGGGTTGATTCGACTAGCCAGACCTCGTCTCAATTACAGGACAGGGTAAACAACCTCGAAACGCAGGTTCAAGAATTGAGAGCTTCGTCCGGTCCCGAGAACTACGATCAACTGGTACAGAGGTCCCAGAACAATTTCATCCTCGGAGTCGCCGGGGTTGCTCTGGGTGCGGGTGTGCTTGCTTATACGCTCCTTTTTCAGTAAAGGCAGTTAGACTTTGACTTTTGTTAACCAAATTTATATCATATAAGGTACGCGACGAACACGAGGTCAAAAAACAAAATAAACCAAACCTAAAAGCGGAGGTGATTTATGAAAATTTTCCCGCGGGTAAATTTATGATAATCCGCTTATTCCTAGGAATTGAAAGCTAGATCTAGCAGGTAAGAGACGACATTGTATCATTCAACAATAGAAGGAGGTTAAACTCATAATGACTAAAAAGTTTCTAGCAGTAACGTTGGTTTTGGTTCTCGCAGCGAGCTTTGGAGCTGTGGCTGCGGATGAAAAACCTTTAACTGGTAGTTGGACTAACACGTTAACTCTGAATCCTCAGACGAGTCCTGTCGTGACTGAATTCGACTCGGATTTAAATGTTACCTATGTAAGTGGTGGAGTAACGTACTCGAGCACTTCTGAATTTAGT
>CAZYPS010000106.1:0-6394 GCA_964649445.1 uncultured Thermotogae bacterium
CAACTTTAGGAACGCTTCAGGCACTGAACCGGACTATAGAGGCGAAAGACGAGTATACAGGAGAACATATCGATAGGGTACAGAGGATTTCCGTAAAGGTTGGAAAGAGGGTGGGACTATCGGAAGACCATCTGGAGCAGATCCGTTACGCATCCATCCTGCACGATATAGGCAAGATCGGTGTACCTGATTCGATTCTCGGCAAACCGGGCAAGTTAACCGATGAAGAATGGGAAAAAATGGAAAAACATCCGAAAGTTGGAGAAAGGATCGTTGGGCAGGTTGATCAATTAACGAGAGCGGGCAGAATAATTGGAGAACATCAGGAACACTATGATGGAACCGGTTACCCAAAGGAGCTGGAGGGGGAAGAAATAACGCTGGAGGCGAGAATAGTTGCCGTGGCCGACGCCTGGGACGCGATGAGAACAGTTCGTCCTTACAGGGAAGCTTTACCGAGAGAGAAAGCTATAACAGAACTGAAGGAGAACGCGGGCACTCAGTTCGACCCGGAAATAGTAGATATTCTCCTAGAAATGATCGAGAAAGAGAAGATAGAGCCAAATGAGTAAAGTTTTCCAGCTGGCAAAACATCATTCTGCGAGGAGGAGGTGCTAGGTGAAATCAAGAAGCTCGAAAAAGGATCGGCTGCTGGATTCTCTGCTGAAATCTCATCCCGATAGAATCTTCTTCAAGGACAAGTTTCACAGGTTCGTTCTGGTCAGCAGATCAAAGGCGGACCAGGTGGGAGCCCAACCGGAAGAAATGATAGGTAAGACCGATTTTGCCTATTATCAAGAGGAGGACGCCCGGGAAAAGTTCCGGGACGATCAGTGGGTACTAAATAATGAAGAGCAGATAAAAGACAGAGAGGAAACAGTAGAATGTCCCGATGGTACTATAAAATGGCTTTCCACGACGAAGATTCCCCGCTACGATAGAGATGGCAACCTAGTGGGTACTCTGGGAATATCTCGCGATATAACGGAGCGAAAGAAGACCGAAGAACAACTCAATCGGTACAAGATGGCGGTGGAGGGTTCGGACGATCTAATAGCCGCCTGTGACGAGAACTATAATTACTACTTCGCCAACCAAGCTTACAAAGAACTGTACGATTTCAATGGCGAAGATATTACCGACAAAAAAGTGAGCGATCTAGTTGGCGAGGACTTATTCAATAATACTATCAAACCTAAATTGGAGCGATGCCTTCAGGGTGAAAGGATAGAATACGAAATGAAACGGACTCACCCGGAACTGGAAGAAAGGTATTTAAAAATTACTTACTACCCTCTGAGGGCCAAAGAGGACATTCAGGGATTAGTTGCAGTAATACAGGATATCACTGATCTGAAAAGTATAGAGAAAGAACTCCAGGAGACGAACGAGAGGCTAAAACGCAGCAAAGAACGGTATCAGAAATACTTCGAGGATTCGGGTGACGCCATCTTTATCCTTGAAATGGGCGGCGAGAGTCACGGTCGGATACTCGACGCGAACTCTTCGGCCGAGGAACAGACCGGTTACTCGCGAGAGGATCTTATCGGCATGAACATGTTAGAAGAGCTAGTCGCGGACGAGTCATCCAATACGGACTACGAAGAGATCAACGAGAAGCTATTAAGAGGCGAGTCCGTTAGCTTTACCGAGCAGAAGAGACGAAAAGACGGCACAGAATACTGGACTGAAGTAGTGGTTACCCCGATAAAGCACGAAGGTAAGCAGGCAAACCTCTCCATAAACAGGGACGTAACGGAACGAATAAAAGCCCAGCAGGCACTAAAAAAGGAGCAAAAAAGGTTAAAGGAATTACACGACGCTGTCGACAGGTTCCAGTCCTGCCAGTCGGGAAAAAAACTTTACGAAACTGCCCTGGAGGTAACGAAAAGTGTATTGGATTTCGACATAAGTCTGATATACGTAGATCGGGGCGACAAACTGGTCCCGGTAGCTTCGGACGAACTCAATGTTTCAGAGTTACCAACCTACGAAAAAAATGAAGCTCTAGTTGGAGAAGTTTACACCAGGGGTGAAACAGTCTGGGGCGACGATTTGCGCGAAAGGGATAAAGCCGACCCCGAAATCTCCGAATTGAGGTCTTACATGAGTGTCCCGATCGGTGACTTAGGCGTCTTTCAGGCGGGATCGAGAACTCTGGGAGCTTTCTCGGAAGTCGACGTCGAACTAGCTGAGATCCTTGCCGGCCATCTCAACGAGGAGATTAAACGGATAACGCTAGAAGAAGAACTAAAAGAACAATCCATCCGCGACCCGATGACGGGACTTTATAATCGACGTTATTTACACGAGACCATAAATAAGGAAATAGAAAGAAGTGAACGCTACGGTCACAATATTGCCTTCATAATGATTGACCTGAACAGATTCAAGAAAGTAAACGATACCTACTCCCACCAGACGGGCGACGAGGTATTGAAGGAGATTGCCAACTTGCTCCGTCGAAACGTAAGAGAGGCCGATACTGTCACAAGATACGGAGGAGACGAGTTCCTTATAATGTTACCGGAAACCAACGGAGAAGCCGAGTTAACCGTCGAAAGGCTAAAGGAAAAAGTTGAGAAGTGGAACGACAATACTGAACTGATCGATTTTCATCTAACCCTTGCAATAGGATTATCCCACTGGAACCCCACCCAGGATCGGAGCATAGAAGATTCTCTCCAGGAAGCCGATAGAAAGATGTACGAGGAGAAGGATAGGTAATAATTCTGGTGCGAAGGGTGGGACTTGAACCCACACGGGCAATTGCCCACTAGGTCCTAAACCTAGCGCGTCTGCCGATTCCGCCACCTTCGCAACTTTGATTAAGTTTATCTATTTCCTAACTGCCTTTCAACTCCCGTCATTCGTTGCTCTCCATACCTGGCACGCCTTCTTCCGTCTCGGGAAATCTGGGTAGAATTTCCGCCACATAGGTTGCCGGCATTTTACTTCCAGGTCCTATATCTATCTCCGTGGTTTCCTTTCCCGCAAACGACGGAACTATTTTGACTTTTTTACCTTCTTCCGTCTTCTTACCTTTTTTCACGTAAGCCATACCAACCTGGCCGCCACCGACTTTTGCACAACTTGTAACGTAGCCAAGATATTTACCTCTTTCGCCAAAAACAGGGCTATCTTCTCTTATAACTCTCGCCCCTTCACCGACTTTAAACCTGATAATCTCGTTATCGACGTGAAGAAACGACTTTGCCTTCTGTTTATACCTATCTCGCCCGATGAAAAACGGCTTGTGAAACTTAACGTAGGCACCAAATCCTGCCTCCGTAGGTAAAATTTCGTCTTCTCCGCTTAGTTCGTGACCGTAAAGCGGCAGCCCTGCTTCAATTCTGGTCGAATCCCTCGCCCCGAGCCCGGCCGGCTCTATTCCGTATTTCTCTCCCTCCTCCAGCAAATCGTCCCAGAGCTGAGGCGCGTCTTCGGGATGAACGAGTAACTCGTAGCCGATTTCCTCGCCCGTGTAGCCGGTTCTCGCTACCATAGTTTTGGCACCGTTCAGATCGTAGAAGTCGAGATCGTTCCGGTCCATTTTCTCCAGTTGGTGCGTTTCCTCTTCAGACGTCAACTCCTGCAAAACCTTCCTCGAATTCGGGCCCTGCAGTGCGAGATCGCGTAAAGCCTTCTCTCCAGCCTCCTCCGACTTTAGGTCGGTCAATTTAGGCGTCTGGCTCGGCTTGACCCAGGGTCTGTCAGGGTCGAGCACGAACTCACCCGACTGCACCGCGTTCAACCACTGCCAGTCCTTATCCTCGTTGACAGCGTTTGCGACGATTATGTAGCGTTCTTCGGTTATCCGATAGACCATAGCGTCGTCTATCACCCGTCCTTCCGGATCCAGGAAGTAGTTATACTGGGCTTCCTTGTCCTTCATCCAGCGTATGTAATTGGAGGTTACACAATCCAGGAAGTGGGTCGCTCCTTCGCCTTCAACTTCAAATACCGCCATGTGGCCTACGTCGAATAACCCGGCTGCTTCTCTAACCGCTTCGTGTTCGTTCTGAATTGTCGAGTACCAGAACGGCATCTCCCAGCCGACGAACGGCGCTATCTTCGCGCCGAGTTCCTTGTGCTTCTCCAGCAGAGGGGTGGACTCCTCGGCTTCGTGGGACTCTTCGGACTCGTAGATAAATACCTGCTCCACGCTTTCGGGAAATTCCGAATCCTCCAGCTCGTTCTCCAGATCCCTCTGTCCGACGAAGTAAGGGCGAGTGAAGTCAATTAGCTCGTTCTCCTTCCGGAAAAGCTCGAGGCCGGTTTTTCCAAAGTAATCCCCGCGATCGACCCCCTGAATCTCTAATTCTTCGGCAAGTAACTCCAGCTCCCCGGACTTGGCCCAGAAGAAAACCTCGTCAGGTTCGACCTCGGAACGATAACAGGTCAAATTACTCCCGTTCAGGCTAACGGTCGTCAGGACTCCCGACTGGATTTTCTCTTTACTGTCGACCGACTCGAGGAAACTTCGCGCATTTACCGGACCGTAAACGGCAAAATTTTCTCCTCTGGCAGTCTCGTCTTCGAGATCGTAGACCTTGACAGGCCCTTCGACCTTCCTCATGTAATCCTGTTTGTCGAAAGTTATATACCCGTCGGAAATTCCCCTGAACCAGCTGAGCACCCGGTCTTTTCGCTCGGGCGAAGTGAGGACAAGATATCTCTCTTCGCCTCCCTGTTCCTCTTTTATCGCCTCTATTCTATCGAGCACGTCACCGTTTTCGTCAAGCAGAACTCCACTTTTCCCCTCACCGTCCTCCAGATCCAGCACGTCCCTGGTCGTTATCTGATCAAGGAAAGCGGTCGGCCTGTGACCCTTTACTTCTATCAGGCCCGACCGGGGCCAATCGGGGTCCAGTGTACCCACTGACTTCGCTTCTTCTGGTCCCTCATCCGTTACTCTTTCTTCCACCGGATAGTATTCGGGGTACTTTTCTTCCCTACTGGGGTAAGGTGGAAAGTCACCGAGCAGTTCCGCCACTCTCTCCCGAGCTTCCAGCATGAGATCGAGGTCGATCTTACCGCGGGAAAGGGGACATGTCTGACCGATACAGTGGAAGGATTTCATGCCGTGGAGGACGTCCGAAACGATATCGGCTATCTCCTTCATCTCTGGCTCGTTCATGCCTCTCTGGGTAATCCAAGGCGTTCCAAGCCTTAAACCGTGGGCCTCCGCTGCACTCTCGTCCCCCGGTATAGTGTTCTTGTTCGTCACGATCCTGGCTTCATCGAGTATTCGGGAGGTAATTTCGCCCATCGGCGTGAAGTCGAGCTCCTGCTCGAGCTCCTTGAGGTTAATCACCAGAAGGTGGGTATCCGTTCCGCCATAGGCAAGCGTAAGGCCGTTGTCCTGCAGACCATCCGCCAGCGCCTTTGCGTTATCGACTATCTGGTGCTGGAGTTCCTTAAAGGTCTCTGTCTGAGCTATCCTGAAAGCCACCGCCATGGCGGCAAACTTGTTCGGGTGCGGACCTCCCTGAGCTCCGGGAAAGATAGCTTCGTCCAGTATATCCGCCCTGTCCTTGTCCGTCGTCAGGACTATTGCCCCTCTGGGACCCGCAATCGTCTTGTGGGTAGTATTCATCACGACGTGGGCTTTGCCGATCGGGTTTGGATAGGCACCGGCGATTACCATTCCGGCTACGTGGGAAACATCAGCAAGCAAAACAGCTCCTACTTCGTCCGCTATCGACCGAAACTTATCCCAGTCGGGCGCCCAGGAATAGGAAGTGTAACCTGCAATTATCATCTTTGGTTTATGCTCTTTTGCCAGGTCCCTGATTTGATCGTAATCCAGTCTGCCGGTGTGAGGGTCGGTCGAGTACGGAACTATATCGTAGCGTTTGCCCGTCAGGTTGAACTCGCTCCCGTGGGACAGGTGGCCTCCCTGGTCGAGCGCCATGCCCATGACCGTATCTCCGGGATCGACGAAACTGTCGTAGATGGCGAGGTTGCCAGCCGTGCCCGAAAGCGGCTGAACATTCGCGTAGATCTCGTCCGACGGCACTTCGTCGGTGGCGTAAGCGTCCTTTGCCCGGATACCGGCAAGGCTCTCGACCATGTCGACGAATTCCGTCCCTTTATAGAACCGACGATTCGCGTAACGACGGTAATGGGTTATCTGGCGAGTCAGGTCGCTCATTTGTTCTTCCGTCTCTTCTCGCATCACTTCTCGCGGATACCCCTCGGCGTAGACGTTGTTAAATACCGAACCCAGAGCCTCCCGGACCGGCAGTGGAGCTACGGACTCGGACGGAATCAGAATCAACTTTCTCGCCTGCCTGTCCTCCTCTATATCTATCAACTCGTCGACCAGCGGATCTACCTCCGACAGGTCGCCGTTCACCAGTAAGTCCTGATAATCGTAGTTTTCTTTCAT
>CAZYPS010000107.1:0-6345 GCA_964649445.1 uncultured Thermotogae bacterium
ATTTTATAGAGTCCGAGAAGCGGTCCGGAATATTCTATCAGAGGTCCTCCCATTAGCTCGGTCTCTGCCTCCGGGGTGTCGAACGGAATGAAACCCAGCTCGGCCTGAATACAGAGTAGCGCGGCGATAAATCCCAGCGCGCCAGAAATGCTGGCAGCGATCGGCTGGCCAGTGAACGCAACTAGCTTTACCCCCCCGGCCCTGACGATAGCTGCTGTAATCGATAATAAGAGAGGCAACTCGTAAGCAATCATTAATCTTAATTCCCGGTTAGAACCCATGGCGGATAAAGAGTTGCCCGTAGCCATTCCTCCAAGAACCACTGATAAAGCCGGCAGGACGAGTAGATAGAGAACCACTATGACATCTCCGATGAAGGAAGTACCAAGGTAATTAGCCTTGACGAGAATTATCGAGGCAAGCAATAATCCTGCAGGTCCGAAGAGCGGAGCGATGAGATAACTCCATTCCGCGCCGCCCTCGGGGATGATATTCTCCTTACCGAATAGCTTGGCGATGTCGTAGGCCGGTTGAAGCAAAGGCGGCCCTACTCTCCATTGAATCAGCGCGGACACCTTTCTTACAACCCAGGAAGCCAGAATTCCAACCGCAAGGGTAAATAGGAGCCCCGGAAAGACGAAGAAGTCAAATACGAGACTTCCAACCATTATTTACCCCCTTTGCCGGCGATCAATTCCGGTTCCCAGCTGCTTACGTGAACGAAGAGTCCGTCCCTCATCTCGTGCCAGTCTTCCCCTTCCGGTTCGTGTCCTGCCGGAACGGATCTTAGGCCCTCGTGAGAACAGGTGGAAACACAGGAAGGTTCGCCCGGACGACCCTCGCAGAGATCGCAGCTGGAATCGAGGAAAGGTAAGAACTCCGTATAAATGGTGCCAAAGGGACAGGCCATGATGCAGGAATCACAACCTATGCATAATAGGTTCGCTCGCTTTACGACCCCATCCTCGTTCTTCTCCAGTGCGTCTACAGGGCACGCCTTGAGACAGGCCTGGGTTTCACACTGCCTGCAGTAGTGAGCAAAAGTTGCCTGCTCTCGTAAATCGGTTATCCCGTTATTCCCCGGGTGGGCTAAATTACTGCAGGTAGCTTCGCACTCATCGCAATCCGCGCTATCGCAGATGTCCAAGTCCAAAAGCAGGGTTCTTTCTTCGACTTCGGATTTAGAGGGTGTTCTCATGTAAATTCACTCCCACAAATCGGGTATACCTTTAACCTGATCGTAAGTAAATACTGGTCCGTCCTTGCAGACATAGTACTTACCCAGCTGACAGTGACCGCACATTCCGAATCCGCAGCTCATGTTTTTCTCCAGGGAAAGGTATATGTCCTCGGGATCAAAGAAATCGAGAAGCTTTTGAGCCGTGAATTTCATCATTATCGGAGGCCCACAGACTACCGCCAGTCCATCTTCGGTATCGACTTCCGGTTCTTCGAGGAGAGTTGTCACAACTCCGACATTGCCTTCCCACTCTTCGTCACCCTCGTCCACAGTGAGTTCCAGGTCTATGACCGAAGAATCATCCCATTCGTCGAGCTGATCCTTGTAAATTAAGTGGTCTGGAGTTCGGGCACCGTATTTTAACTTTATCTCACCGAAATCCTCAGGCTTATCCATGAGCATGTAGAGAAGGGATCTGAGCGGAGCCAGTCCAACGCCACCGCCAACTACGAGGATATCCCGGTCCTTCATTTCCTCAAGCGGGTAGCCCCTGCCGTAGGGACCCCTTATACCCAGTGTACTGCCGGGCGGAGTCTCGTGGAGCTTTCCCGTTACTTCCCCGGCTTCCATGATTGTAATTTCCATCTTTTTCTTGACGTTAGGTGAAGAAGAAGGGGTGAACGGAGCTTCTCCCAGTCCTGGAACAGAGAGTTGAACGAACTCTCCAGTGGCGAATTCAATTTGGTCCTCCGGTTCGAGCTCGAAAGTTTTTATATTGGGTGATTCATCCTTGACATCCGTTATTTTCGCAGGAGTCGATTTATACGGGTTTTCTGCTGCCTCCAGGTCTTCTTTTATCTTAGCTCTTGCTTTCAACGGTGACCTCCTTCAGGACATCCCTCATGTCAATATCTCCCATGCACCCATCAATACACCTTCCACAGCCCGTACAACCATAGAATCCATGGTTATCATATATTCTACCGAACTTATCGTAAAACCTGTTTCTAACACGACTCTCCAGCGATTCCATTGGGTTGGCCCCTCCCGCTACCCGGCTGTAACCCTTAAAATTGCAGCTATCCCAGACTTTATTGCGGGAAACGGAAGAATCCTCCTCTTTTTCGTAAAGCTGAAAGCAGTGGCAGGTTGGACAGGAAAGATTACAGGCTCCGCACTCTACGCATTTTTCCGCAAAGTCATGCCACATCTGGTTATCAGGCGGAATATCAGTCACGTCTTCCGACACCTCGAAAAAACTATTTTGCTCGTCTAACTTTTCTTGTCGGGAAGTTCTAAACGCGGCTCTTTTCTCCAGCGTCTCTTCAGTTGCCGGCTCGAACAGATCCGAGTTCCTCTCGTAAATATCCTGGGCCTCAAGGGAATCCGGGTTGAATTCGACGATCAGATCTTCAAAATTCGGCGTTTTCGTGACGTTTAAGTCGAATCCCCGTTCTTCGGGATAGGGTTGACCGCCCACCTTGTTACAAAAGCACGTATCCGAGACCTCGAAGCAGTCGCTGGAGATGAGTAAAGTGTCGTGTCGCCTTATAGCGTAGAACGGATCGACAAATTCTTCGTCGAGAAAAACCCTGTCCAGTACGTTGAAAGCCGACAAATCACAAGCCTTTAGACCAAAGACGGCTCGTTTATTCCTTTCAGGCTCGCTTTTGTCGGAGGGAAAGGTCGATACTTCTTCTTTGGGAGGGAAGAAGAAAACTTTGGGAGGGGTTCCAATTCTGTTTTTGGGAAATTGAACCGACGATTGTCCGAGGTCGTCCCAGTTTTTATAAGCTATTTCTCCGTGATCGTCGGCTGGAACAAATAACTCTCTTTCGGACGCGATATTTTCTAAGAGGGTGAGAAAATTACTCTCGCTCGTCCTGTAGACATCCATAGTACCTCCCTTAACTTGGCCGCTGACAATCTAGCGACTGATAAATCAAAAGTTGATATTTAACGCCAGATTGTAAATTAATTTACAGTTAAACTTTTACCCTTTTTTTTACCGTTACTAATGACTATTACTTTATATTTATTTAAGTCAAATTCAGTCACGTCTACGGACACCGTAAATTAATTCGTCCCACGTAACTATCAAGGGAGGTATAATGTTCGATTACTGAAAATTATAAAGTTTTGTATATGTGATTATGATCCCTTTCACGTTCATTATACATATATTTAATGGATTGTCAACCAGAAAGAGAAAGTGATTCTAAATCGTGAAAAAGTCCTTGAGGTCTGAATAAAGTAGTATTGTTATCTTCGTTTAGATTCCTATCTTTATCTCTGCACAAATCTTTCACTATCGTATGAAGGCAAATTCATGAAGGTTGGGTTAATTATTTTACTGGAACCCCTCTGGCCCCTTACCTGGCAATTGATTTAACCTCTACAGCTTAGCAGTAGACCAAATCCGGCTGTCAGGTAAGGGGCAGAGGGCAATTATTCGGCCCCAATAGCTAATTCCGTCGTTGGTGCGAGAGCTGGACTATAGCAAAGTTAACCATTAGACACGGCTGAAACGGAGAACTCTCTTGATGAATTGGAAATGGAAAGCGCTGACGACGCGAGTTCGAGGTCGGTTTCTCTCGGCTCCGTAGAATCTAGCTCCAGCGAAGACCCGAATATGTTATTCCTTCGCCCGCTGGCTACCTGGTAGGCATCGTAAGCGCTGTACCCGGACCAGGCCAGATTTAACGCAGGTAACAAATTGTAATAAGTATAATAAGAGCCGCTGAAATACGTGACTGAATAACTAGAATAAATTAGAGCCCCAACGAGGAAATGAGTGATTGCTTTATTTGGCTGGTTATTTATAAATTGCCCTGTGCCCGGCAGGAAGAAAGAAGCGATTGCAGGCACAGCCGGAGACAGCCTGTCTTGTGCTAAACTCTGCCCTCCAATAGAGGTTATTAATAAAACTGACACGAACAAGAGCCCAGCTAGCTTTAGGGAAAATCGCATATTACCACCTCTAAGGTAACCAGGACCAATTTATACTCAAGTAAAAAAATTGGGTCAGACGAATTCACCTTAAGCCTATCACTTCATTATATACAGATTGCCCGTTTTATTCCAAATCCGGGGATTTTGAGATAATATTTATCCGTGTTTACAATTGTTTTGCCGAGATTAACCAGGGCAACCCTGCGCTTACCGGGGTGTTATGGACTCTGAACTATTTTACCCCTTACGCTGGAGCAGGAGAACTCCAGTCGATACCTTCCCAGCAGGTCGGGAACTCACACCCGACCGATAACGGAAGGAGATCGTAATGTCCGGCAGAGAGCAGAATACGTCACCCAATATCCGCCCCTTAAAAAGCCGGTGACCAGATTGAAAGACGGGAGTTAAAACCGTATTTTTGGAGGCAGAGGGCAGTCAAGGGCCAGAGGATTTAGAACCGGGCTGGTTGAGGTACTGGGTTATTGCCGGGAGGTTCATGCAGTGAAAGAAGCAATGTTTTACGAAAAAAAGGAAGAAAAAAAAGTAAAATGCCGTCTTTGCCCCTGGAACTGTCAGATATCCGAAGGCGAAAGGGGTGTATGCGGGGTTAGGGAAAACAGAGAAGGTAAGCTGTACAGTTTGAGCTACGATAATCTGAGGTCCGGTACACCTGATCCGATAGAGAAGAAACCTCTGTTTAACTTTGCTCCCGGTACAAAAACTTACTCTATCTGTACCCCGGGATGTAACTGGAAGTGCAAGTACTGTCAGAACTGGCAGCTCAGCCAGGGCTCGCTTAACGGGAGATCGGTCGATCCCGAAGAGATAGTGGAGGTGGCAAAGAGGTCCGGAGCTAAAGGAATCAGTTATACTTACACGGAACCGACCATTTTTTACGAGCTGGCCTACGAAACCGCCAGAAAAGCAAAGGAGGAGGGACTTTATAACACTTTTGTAACAAACGGTTACATAAATCCCGAGCCGATAAAGAAAATTGGACCTTACCTGGACGCAGTAACAGTCGATTTTAAAGGTTCAGGGGACGAAGAATTTCTGAAGGATTTTGCCGGCGTACCTTCCGTTGATCCTGTATACAAAGCAATAAAAGAGTACAGGAATCAGGGAGTTCACGTGGAAATAACGGACCTTATTGTTCCAAGGGTTGGGGATTCGGAAAGGAAGATCGAGCAATTGGTTAACTGGGTGAAGGACAATCTTGGGGTTGAGACTCCACTACATTTCCTCAGGTTTTACCCTGCCCACGAAGTTCAAGACCTTCCTCCTACGGACGTAAGTAAGCTGGAAACTGCACGGAAAATTGCCGAATCCGAGGGAATGGAGTACGTGTATCTCGGAAATGTAAGAAGAAGTAACGACACGAGATGTCCTTCCTGTGGAAATAAAGTTGTTGACAGGTCTTCGGGTCGGTTGATGAAAATTGATTTAGAGGATGGCAACTGTGCTAAGTGTGGAGGAGAAGTTGGGTTGGCTGGTATGAGGTGGGTCTAGGATAAGAGTATAGTTCGTAAAAATAGAATGAATTGGTTTTGATTAATTGGTTCTGAGGTAAGTGAAGATGGTGGGTCGGATTTTTTTGTCTTTTATTGAATAGTTAGATTAATCACGCCGCGAGATAGTGTTTTGCAATCTTAATATCTCCCGGTTATAGTCTATTAATCTATGGTTTAACCTCAATCGATTAGATTTAACGGGTCTGCTGGAAAGGAGCAGAGTCGACCTTGGAGTTTTTATGAGAGTAATAAGATTCAACACTCGGAAGAGTCAAATGATGGTATAATCAACATTTAATAACTATGACATATAATGCTATTGTGATATTGAAGTTCTTGATCCAGGTTCAATAGCTAATATGAGTCCTGACTGAAAGTCCTGTGTGAGCAATTTGGTTTAATTTTTTAGTAATTACCTTGGGCGAGGTGATTAAATTGCTCTCCTGCAGTGAATTATTTCTAAATTCTAATCTGGAAGTTGGCTCGAGCGGGAGGACCGCACAAAATAGGCCTCAATTACGAAGAGGTGGTTCTAATGAGTAATTTATCAGGAGTAAAAGTTGCTTTTCTTGTTGAAGACGGTTACGAGGATATGGAATGCTGGTATCCGAAAATAAGGCTCGAAGAAGAGGGAGCGAAAACGACGGTCGCCTCGAGAGAAACAGGTATCGTGGAAAGTAAACATGGTTACCCTATAGAGGC
>CAZYPS010000108.1:0-6291 GCA_964649445.1 uncultured Thermotogae bacterium
CTTGAACACCACTCGGCAATTAACTCGGCAAGCCGCCGGGAAAGCGTAAAGCAAAGTGTCTGAAGGTCGTGTTTTAAGAAATGCGCCATCAGTTTACTTGTCTGGTTATGGACGGAGTTATCGGGATTGGTCAACGGGTTCCAGAACAGGAAGTTCTTTCTCCCCCGGAAAGAGGAGTCGTCCGAAACAAGCGAAAATTCCCGCCCGACTAACTTTTTAGCGTGGCCCATCGGGTTGGCAATTGTCGCCGAAGAAAGGACGAACTGTGGTTCGGAACCGTAATGGTCGAAAATCCGTTTCATTCTTCTAACCAGCATCGCGACGTTCGACCCGAATACTCCCCTGTAACTGTGGACCTCATCAATTATCACGTAATCAAGGTTACTGAAGAAATCCCTCCATTTGTGATGCCATTCAAGGTAATGATGAAGTCCGTAGGGGTTGGAGAGGATAATTCTTGACTCCCTCCTAATCCCCGGTCTGGCACTTCGGGGAGTGTCACCGTCGTAAACCCGGGGGGTAAGATCGAGTCCGAGCTCCTCTTCCATCTCTTTGATCGTTTCCAGTTGGTCCTGAGAGAGTGCTTTGGTTGGATATATGTAGAGAGCCCTGCTGCTGGGATCGGCCAGCATTTGATCGAAGACGGGAATGTTAAATGCGAGCGTTTTTCCGGAAGCCGTCGGAGTCGTGATTATGACGTCATTGCCATCATTTATAAGGTTGATTGCCCGCGATTGGTGGGAAAATAATTTCAGACCTTTTCTATCCAGAAAATCCTGAATCTTTTCGTGGAATTTAGCTTCGCCGTACTCGGCTTCGCGTTCGGGCAGCAATTCCAGGTGCTCTATTTGGCCCTCGTACCAAGCCTGATCCTTCAGACTTTCAACTATTTTACGTATTTCCATCCAGTGCTTCCTCGACGAGTTTCCGATAGAGATCGGTAAGGCTCAAAAGGTCCTGACGGTTGTGGGCGAGAATCGGCATGAGCGGTCCGGGATTTTTTTTCTCCCTGTAGGTACTGTAGAAATCCGGGACTCTGGAGCTCGGCACGTCGAGATCTCTGTCCACCCCCAGAATAGTTCGTTCTATTGTGTCCAGTTTGCAATTTCTTGTTCTCGGGCTGAGAAATTTCCTCGTAAACAGATAGAGATCGAGGTGAGGGTGAGAGAACTTTTTTCTTTCTCCATAGTACGAGAGTCTCCTTTCTATGTAGGGAATATCGAAGTTCTTTCCGTTATAGGTCAGGATTAGTTCTCGTTCATTCAGATAGTCGGAGAAGTTGACGAGAGTCGCCAGTTCCCGGTTCAGGTCCTCAGCTAAAAACTGGTGCACGGTCACTCCGGAATTCGTGGGATGGGCTAAACCAAGCAGAAATATTGGCTGATTCGATAAACCCAGAGTCTCGATATCAACTATGGCAAATTGCTGCTTTTCAAATAGACCCGAAAACCTGAGAAAAGACGGATCAGAAAGAGACTTCCATTTTCGCAATACATCGAAAGCCCTGGTGAGTTCCTCCTGAAATTCTTTTTTTACCGATTTCGCTTTATCTCCCCATTTCTGGTGGGACTGCAGGTCCTCGACTGTCTCGTAACCTTCATCTTTAAGTTTCTTTTCCCTGACAGAACCGATACCATAAACCAGTTTTAGATCTGAGAGAATATCCAGGGGAGATGAATCAGGAATTACAAAAGGTTTATTGACCCGCTCTTCCATATGGAGTGTCTCGCCGTAATCGGTCTCGACCAGGTTAAAATTTGTCTCCGACAGGAGATCCGTGTTGTCATATTTCTTTAATAGATCCTGTTTCAGTCGGTCAGCTGCCCGCGACTGGCTTTCGTATGGTGATGAGGAGGCTTGTTCCCTGCTCCGTGGTGTAGTGGACTGATCTAACCGGTCCACACCCTTGGAGATTCCAAGCTTTTTAGCAATTCTTTCCAGTTTGTCCATTTTAAACCCCCGAAACGAAATCAATTCTTTAACCGCGAGAAACCGTCATACTCGGACTGCCTGGAACTTCATCTAAAACTAATGATAAGCCTACAAGCTCTTTATGACAACGAAAGTTCACGTCCGTCCAACGATAAACTGGAAGTTATTATAATTCTTTTCTTTTACTAGTTTAAAAAGTTAGACGTAATTTGAGTCCAATGACCTCACTTGATTTCACAAACTCCCTGACGCTTACCTGGCAACTGATCTGACCTTTTAATCTTAGACATAGAGTAGATCCCGGCAGCCAGGTAAGCGTCAGGGAGCATTTAAGAGACAAAACTATTAAGTAGACCTGGTAAAGAAATGAGATAGTAGATCTTTACAAACGAAACTGGAGAAAAACGGTAAATGGGAAATAGAACTAGAATTTTCCCCTGTGTCGCCAGTGTAATACGGAATAGCCGACCAGCGCTACGGTAACGGAAACCCCGGCGGCGTAGAATGTGTTGGCGATTCCCATTACGTCTTTGATGAAACCACCGAGCAGCGGACCGGCAAGTAGTCCGGGGCGCCAGGCTAGCATTCGAAACGAGAACGATGTAGCGGGACCTGTATTAATTCCCTGGTCCGCAAATATACTCCAACTCGCGGGAACTCTAATTGAATCCCCGGTTCCAATCAGGGCAGCAACGAGCAGAAGACCCCAAAAAGTCTTCTGGAACGGGAGGATGAAGGCGGCAGCGGCAAATAATATCCCGCCTCCAATTACCAGCGGGGTCCTTCCTACGATATCTGATAACTTACCCGCCGGTGCCTGACCCAGAGCGAAAGTGATGTATCTTGCCGCGACTACAGCGCCCAGCTGTCCCTCGGACAGGCCAATTACCGCATAGGCGTAGACAGGAATAAAAACGATAATAATCGCTTTGGCAAAGGCAAAAAAGAGCTCAAACCCCATCTGTATCCGAAACTGTACTCCCGAGAAAAGTTCCGAAAGGTGTAGCCCCCCACCTGCTCTATCCTCCATACTTTCCGTCGATTCAGGCGGTACCATGGTTAAGATAACGGTAAAGCTCAGGGCGTAGAGAGATGCAAGGACCATATATGGAACTCCAAATCCGAACCGGGCGACAAGAAACCCTCCTCCGAGGGCGCCAATCGTCTGCCCCGCAGCTCGGAGTGAATTATACGTGCCGATATTTCTGCCGCGGTTTGTTTCTTTGCTCCTGATGCTTATGAACGATAAACCGATAGCTGTAGTTAAAGCTATCGAGAGTCCCTGGAGAAGTCTGGCACCGAATAAGCTGCCGAAACCACCAACCCGCCAGAACAACAGATATGTAGGCACGCCGAGGAATAACCCGCTTAACAGCAGGATTTTTCTATGCCCCAGATCAGCGTATCGGCCTACGGGGTAAAGAATCACGAGCTGGGTCAACGAATAAGCTGCTCCGACGAGTCCAACCTGAACCCCGCTCAGACTAAAAATATCGGAGTATATCCCTATAAAGGTAGAAACCATAGCCACGCCGAGGCCGCTGCTAAACCTCACCGTGGAAAGTGAGATAAATTGTTTTTTATCGATTGGAAATCACGCTCATTGTTTGTAACAGATTGCGATATTATATTATCATCTTTTCGTAGGTCCTCAACCCCGAAATCAAAAGAATCGGGGATAATCCCGGATAAAAACAGTTAGGAGGTAAGCATGGCGAAGATTGGAGTCGTATATCACTCGAAGACGGGAAATACGAAGAGAATGGCGGAAGAGGTCGTAAATGGCATAGAGGAAACTGAAAATGAAATAACTACTTTACTTAAAACAGCCGACGAGACCGATGAGGACGAATTGCTTGACTGGGACGGCATAGTAGTGGGGTCACCTACTTATTACGGGCTTCCCTCCGCCTCGATCAAGGATTTATTCGATCGCTCCGTCAAGCATCACGGAGAACTGGACGGAAAAGTTGGCGGTGCCTTTACCTCGGCAGCCAATCGGGGCGGCGGCAACGAAACTACGATAATGGCGCTGGTGCAAATGATGTTAATCCATGGCATGATCGTCCAGGGGACTTCGAAAAAAGACCATTACGGACCCGTGGCTCTGGGCAAACCGGACGAGCGAGCCCTGGAAGGGTCGCGAGCACTCGGAAAGAGGGTGGCAAATCTCTGTGTCGAGCTGTCCGGTTAGCGGGACCAGTTGACTTGAGCGATCAAGTTAATGGATAATTATTCGGAAGGTTGGGGTGGTAAGTTATGAAGAAAATAACGATTTCCGGAGTATCCAAGTTCCTCGGCGGTGAAAAGGTAATAAATGACGTTAATCTCGAAGTAGAATCCGGGGAGTTCTTCGTAGTAATCGGACCGACGGGCTGTGGCAAAACCACGTTTTTAAAACTAATTGCCGGGTTGATGAATACGGATAGTGGAGAAATATTTTTCGATAAAGAAAGAGTAAATGAACTATCGCCTTCGGAACGAAGGGTAAGAATGATTTTTGAAAACCACGCGCTCTATCCTCACCTGAAAGTCCACTCCGATAAAGGGTATTCCAACCTGAACTTCCCCCTAAAAATGATGAAACTGGGAGTGAAAAAGATCCACCAGCAGGTGATGAAAATAGTTGACCGGCTTGGTATATCCGACAAGCTCTACGATAGAAAACCAGGAGAGCTTTCGGAAGGCCAGAAACAACAGGTTGCTCTTGGGCGTGCACTGACTATTCCTCCGGAAGTGTTATTGTTTGACGAGCCATTAAGGGACATGGACCCCCAGACCAGAAAAGAAGCAAGGAATGAGATACTAAAAGCCCACGATGACTTCAATTCGACAACGGTCTACGTAACTCACGATCTCGCCGAAGGGTTTAACCTCGGGGACAGGGTAGCAATAATGAAGGAAGGTAAGTTCGTCCAGACCGGCAGTCCGAGCGAAATTCTTTCCAGCCCAAGGGACGAGTTCGTTGAATCCTTTATCGGAAGTTATCAGGAGACTTACAGGGAAGCTTTTGAGGCAAAATAGGAATTTCCTCAAATAACCAGGGCAACCGATAAGTTTGGGGCAATCCGGAGATTCGGGTTAAAGAACCAGCCCCAGCCGGAGGTCATTTACGTTGGTACCAGTTTGACCTGTGATAATCGCGCCGCCCAATTTTTTCAGCAGAGTAGAAGCATCGTAGTTTCTCAGGCTGGAGTTGATCTCGCCCCTGCTAACTTTTGTCTCACCCGACACGAGCCCACCGGCTATTTCAGTACTGCCGTCTTCTCCATCGGAATCGATGGCACCGATCGCGGAATCCGGTGTGCCAATGATTTCTCGACCTCCCGCCAGGGCGAATTCCTGGTTTGGTCCACCGGTGCCGTGATCTTCGGGTAAGGTCACTGTAGTTTCACCACCGGAAAGGAGAAGCGCGGGTCGCGAGATAGGATGATTCTCCTCAGAAATAGACCGAACCAATTGACCGAATACACTTCCCACCTCCTGGCTTTCGCCCTTCAATCTCGAAGAGAGGATCAACGAATTGACATCCAGCTTTTCAGCCTTTTTTGCCATGGCAGAGAGCGCGGTCTCGTTGCTCACAACTATTTGATTTTTAAAATTAAATTTGTCGAATTCTTCTTTACTCACCGGCTCCGTTTTTGATTTTTTCTCGTTCAAAAGACTTGCTACTTTCAGGTTGCGCTTCGTCAACCTATATTTCTCCATAACTTCGAGCGCGTCTTCCGGGCTCGAATCTTCCGGAACGGTGGGACCCGATGCAATAAACCTTAAATTATCCCCCACTACGTCTGAGATAATCAAAGAGAGCCCTTTTGCAGGATTAATAGTCTTGGCTAGTCTTCCTCCCTTGATCCATGAAAGCCGCTTTCTTAGCGTGTTTATCTCTTCAATTGATGCACCGGATTCAAGTAGATCGTCCGTCAGGTGCTGGAGGTCTCTTAGCTCTATTTCTTCAAACGGGCAGGTCAGCAGAGCCGATCCTCCCCCTGAAATCAGTGCAATTACCAGGTCCTGGCTTCCGGCAGACCTAGCCAATTCCAGAATATCCTTTGTTGCTTCTACTCCGGCTTCGTCGGGTACGGGATGAGAGGCCTCCCTGTCTTCAATATTTTTGAGGCTTCTCTTCTCCCCACCCTCCTTTGTCACAATCAGCCCGTCGTCAAGAGCCGATCCGATAGCAGATTCCACTGCCCGAGCCATCCCAAAAGACGCTTTTCCTCCACCGATAACTATAATCCTGTTCAGATTGGCTAAGTTATACTCCTCCTGTCCCGAAATGAGGCTATCACCTTTCAACCTTAAATGGTTTTTAACGGCTTTTTCGGGCAGAGCGGCAGAGATTCCTGCTTCAAATAG
>CAZYPS010000109.1:0-6261 GCA_964649445.1 uncultured Thermotogae bacterium
CCCCGCCTTGAACATGAAGCGGATATTCCGGTATAATTCTCTCACCTTCGAACAACCGAAGTATACCATGAGGAATCTATTATTAGAATAGACAAGGAGGAAAAGATGTGGAACTCTTAACCATGAAGGAACTTTTAGAAACGGGTGTCCATTTCGGACATAGAACTCAGCGCTGGAATCCCAAGATGGAAAAGTACATTTTTATGGAGCGGAAAGGGATTCATATAATTGACCTAGAATCGACTCAGGCGCTATTCGAAGAAACTTACGAATTTGTACGGGATCAGGTAAGACATGGCGCTGAGATTCTTTTTGTTGGGACAAAGCGACAGGTACAGAACATAGTCGAGAAACAGGGGAAACGTTGTGGCGCCCACTACGTAAACCACAGGTGGTTGGGGGGAACTTTAACTAACTTCGATACCATTCGGGCCAGCGTAGACCGTATGATTAAGCTTGAAAGAATGTCAAAAGACGGAACTTTCGAACAGTTGCCCAATAAAGAGGTAGTAAAGCTGCGCCGGGAACTAAGAAAGAAGAAACGTAACTACGACGGAATTCGGGATATGGAAGAACCACCTGACATGGTATACGTCATCGATCCGGAGACGGAAGAAATTGCAGTTCACGAAGCAAGGATTCTTGACATACCGGTAATTGCCATTACCGACACAAACTGCGACCCTGACCTGATCGATTATCCGATACCGGGGAATGACGATGCAATAAAGGCAACCAGGCTCCTTACATCTCGCCTGGCAGATGCTGTCATCGAAGGCCGAGAAGGTGCCGACCAGTCCATTGAGGAAGAAGAGGAAGCCGAGACGGAAGAACCCTCAACCGAAGAGGCGGAGGAACCGCAACCGGAAGAAGCCGAACCGTCAGATGAAGAATCAGAAGAAGAGGCGGAAGAGGAACTAGCAGAGGAAGAAGCGGAAGTAGAAGGTGCCTCGGCCTAGAAACGGAAAATCATCTATTTATTTCATTTATTTCTACCTAGGAGGATAGACTAATGGCTATAACCACGGAAGAGGTAAAAAAACTAAGGCAAGAGACGGGCGTAGGCATAATGGACTGTAAGAGAGCCCTGCAGGAAGCTGACGGGGACATGGAAGAAGCAAAACAGTCGCTCCGGGAACAGGGCATGGAAATGTCCGAAGGTAAGCTCCAGTCGGGCGAAGGAAGAGTGGGGTCTTACATCCACCACGACGGAAAAGTAGGAGTATTGGTGGAAGTAAAATGTCAAACTGACTTCACGGCAAACAGCGATGAATTTAAAGAATTTGTCAACTCCGTAGCTCTCCAGATTGCAGCCGCCGCACCCGAGTACGTCTCACGCGAGGACGTCCCTGAAGACGTCATAGAAGAAGAAAAAGAAGTCTACAGAAAACAGGCCGAACAGGAAGGAAAGCCCGAACACGTGATAGAAGACATAGTTGAAGGCAAGATGGATAAATACTACGGCGAGATATGCCTGATGGAACAGGAATCCGTCAAGGACACCGATAAAACGATCGAAGAATTAATGGGAGAACTTTCTGCCAAGGTAAACGAAGAGATAGTAATTAGCAGGTTTGCAAGATTCGACATAGGTACTGATTCCGAATCCGAAGAAGAATAGTTAAATTGACAAGCAGCCAGATTGCTCTAACTCCCGATCAACCGAACCGGGAGTAGTTAAATTGAGCAAGAAACCTACCAGAGTAACCCCCACAAGAGCCGTCGTAAAGATTTCCGGCGCGGGGTTTGGCGGCGCGGATCCGCTTGAGCCAGACTCGATACGCTACATACTGGACCAGATTGAGGAAGCCAGAAAGACCGGAACCGAGATCGCTCTGGTTGTCGGGGCGGGCAATATAATAAGAGGTCGGGAGCAAAAATTATTGTCCCGAACCGCGGGGGACCTCGCCGGAATGGTAGGAACGACAATAAACGGACTAGTTCTCAAGGACCAATTACAATCATTGGGCGTGCCTGTTTTACTTCAATCGGCAATTCCTATGGATCGAGTCACGGACCCCGTGGAACCGGACCGAGCCGACGCCCACCTCCGAGACGGAGGTATAGTGATTTTTGTTGGAGGCACGGGCAATCCTTACTTCACTACGGACAGTGCTGCAGCCCTGCGCGCAGGAGAGATAGACGCGGATCTTATCCTCAAAGGGACGGACGTCAAAGGAGTCTTCAGTGGGGACCCGGCAAAAGAAGACGCGGAATTTCTTCCTGAATTATCTTACGAGAGACTGGTCGAGCACGAACTGGGCATAATAGACGTGGCTGCCGCCAAGATTTGCCGAGAGACCGAAATACCGATGGTGATCTACGACCTGTCCGTCGACGGGACAACCGCTCGCGCCCTGAAAGGAGAAGAAATAGGGACTTACGTCTATCCCGAAAAATAGGAGAAGCTAAAAAACTCCACCTTAAGACGAATCCTCATCTTTATCTATCACAGGTGGCACCTGGAAGAAATTTCCGTCCCGAACGGGAGCATTACGAAACACGTCTTCGGAATCCAGGGTTTCCCTTTTCTCGTCATCCCTCATCACGTTCTGAACTTCGAGTATATGCCGAAGCGGGTCTACGTCTTCGGTCTCCAGTTCATTTAACTTGTCCACATAATCCAGTATGCTAGCAAGATCTTCGGTCAACTCTTCCCGTTCCGATTCAGTAAGGCTCAACTCTGCCAGATCCTCTACGTGTCCAACGCTTTCTTTGTCTATCATTTTTACCCCTTATCTATCGGTTAATCAGTGCGATCGAAGCTGATCAAACCCACCTTCGAAATAACTTTCGAAAACCTCCGCCAGTGAATTGCTGTCTCCGTTTTCCAGAAACCGGCTTGCCTCTTCCCTGGCTTTTGTCATTATATCGTAATCCTGTAAGAAATTACAGGCGCGAAAACTGTTACGGAAACCGTGCTGGGCTGAACTCAACAGGTCTCCCGGACCCCTTATTTCGAGATCCCTTTCAACCAGTTCGAACCCATCCGAGATATCGCGAAATGCCTCCAGCCTTTCCCGTCCCTCAGATGTCGAAGGAGAACCTATCGCAAAACAGTAGGACTTATCTCCCGACCTGCCGATCCTTCCCCGGAGCTGGTGTAATTGAGTCAGACCAAACTGGTCCGCCTCTTCGACAACCAGCAACCTGGCCTGGGGAATATCTACTCCAACCTCAATAACCGTAGTAGAAACCAGCCCTTCGAATTCCCCTTTTTCGAACTTTTCTATCCTCTCTCTTTTCTCTTCCTGGCTCATCTGCCCATGCAGTAAACCCAGATTGAGTCCTTCGAGCTGATTCTCGCTCAGTTCCCGATGCGTTTCAACGGCGGATCTCAAATCCTGTTTGTCCGATTCCTCTATCAGCGGAAGGACGATGAAAGCCTGACTGCCTTCCTCCATCTTGTCCTTTACGTATTCATAAACCTGGTTCCGTTTTGACTCACTAACCCAGTAAGTTTGGACGTTCTTCTCACCCCGAGGAAACTCTTCCAGCCGGGATACCTTGAACTCACCGTATACAGTGGCAGTGATCGTTCGAGGAATCGGGGTAGCACTTAGAACGAGCTTGTTTACCGGCGTGGCAGCCCATCCCAGCTGCTCCTTCTGGGCGACACCGAACCTCTGCTCCTCGTCGATGATCACCAGATTGAGCTCGTTAAAACTAACGGACTCCTCCAGTAATGCGTGTGTCCCAACCAGAATATCCAGCTCTCCTGATTTCAGCCGAGAGAGGATATCTTCCTTCTCTCCCTGGGATGTATTGCCAGTGAGCAGTTCTACTTCTATCGGTAAATCCAAAAACAGGTTCTCCAGGTTCCTGAAATGCTGCTCGGCCAAAACCGTCGTCGGAGCCATCATAGCTGTCTGGAAACCGGAAATACCGACCAGGTAACCGGCAGCGGCGGCGACTACTGTTTTTCCCGTTCCCACGTCCCCCTGGAGTAACCTATTCATCGGTTTGGGTGATTCAAGCTCGGAAACAATTTCTTGAAGAACACTCTCCTGGTCGTCAGTGAGGGCAAAGGGGAGGTTTGCTCGAAATTCCTCCAGCGTTTCTTCCTCCACACTTAGTTGCGGCGTTTTTTCGCTTTCGGGGTCCACTTTGCTCATCATCTGAACGTAAAAGAGAAAGAGTTCTGAGAAAGATAGACTTTTCCGGGCTCGCTCGAAGTCTTCCGGTTTTTCGGGAAGGTGAATCTTCCTCAACGCGTCCTTTCTCCCCCAGAGTCCGTGTTGTTTCACCGCACTGAGGTCGGGAAACTGTTCCAGGGCGGGAAGGAACTTCTCGAGGTTTTTTCTGATTACCCAGCGAATCACTTTCTGACTAAGGTCTTCCTTCCCCGGGTATATAGGAACGAGCTTCCTGGTCTTCTCCCTTGTTTCCTTCGGCTCCCAGACAGGATTCTCCATCTGAATTTCTCCGTATTCCCGCTTGACTTCTCCGTAAAGTGCGATCTCCGATTCCTGGTTCAATTGATTCTTGATCCAGGGCTGATTAAACCACACAGGATAAAGAGTCCCCGTACCGTCCTGGATCTCGGCTTTTACAAGTTCAACTTTGGGCCGGGGCTTGAGTTTTGTTAGCCCTTTCACCTCCCCCACAACCGTACAGGAGTCTCCGTTTTTCACTTCGGAAATATCCTTTTGAACCCTTCGATCTTCTATCCTTCGGGGAAAGTGAAACAGCAGATCGCGAATTGTTTCGATTCCCAGATTGGAGAACTCTTTACATCTCTTATTTCCGACACCGATCGCGGCTTCGATTGATTGGTTCAGCGACAGATCTTGAGGCTCCCCGCCCTCACTTGACTCCAGGAGGTTTTCTATATTCTCCACGACTTCCTGCCGAGCGAACGGTTTCTTTTCCGAGTAGCCCTCGAGCAATTCCCGGATTTCCTCGTCCTCGATTAGTCCGGAGGTAAGACTCTCCAGCCCTCCCATAACCGCGTCGTCTTGAAATCCTGATTCTCTCTCCAGCCGGAGAATTTTCTTGATTTTTTCCTTATTTTTATCGCTCATCTGTCCTCTCTTCCCTCAATTTAAAAATAAAATTACACGGAGTCTCAGGCTATCCGTTATAAATTGAGTTTGCCTTTCAATTTAAATATAATAAGCTTCAACTCTGACAGGGACAATAATTGTTTCTAAATTAATAAACTTCGAGGTTCGATAATAGTGGAAACTATCTTTATCGGAACGGCTGGATTTGCCGTACCCGCCCTGCGCTCCGTAGCCGATGAACATCAGGTGAAATTGGTCATAACCCAGCCAGACCGTCCCAGTGGTCGCGACATGGAACCAAGCCAATCACCAGTCAAGAAAACAGCTCTAGAATTGGATCTGCCAGTTTTCCAGCCCGAGGATATAAACTCGGAAGAATCCCTGGTAAAAGTAAGTGAAATCGACCCAGAGGCGTTCGTGCTTGCTGCTTACGGTCAGATAATTTCGGGGAAATTTCTCGATCTCGTCGACTGGCCCGTAAATATCCACGGCTCACTCCTTCCCAAATACCGCGGTGCAGCGCCGATCAACTGGGCGATAATTCGGGGAGAAGAAATTACCGGCGTTACCACCATCTTAATGGATGAAGGGCTGGACTCCGGACCCATCCTCTTAAAAGACAGGACGGAAATTGGTGAAAACGAGTCGGCGGGCGAACTCCACGACCGGCTGGCGGAGATGGGTGGAGATCTAATCCTGGACACCCTAACCGGATTGAAAGAAGGTACCGTAGAGCCGACTCCTCAAAAAGGAAACCCGAGCTTTGCCCCGAAGTTAAGCCGGGACGATGGCCTGATAGATTGGAATCAGCCGTCCCAGGAAGTGCATAACTTAATCCGCGGTACAAATCCGTGGCCCGGAGCTTATACCTACTTCGAGGATCAGCAGAAAATAAAGATAAACCAATCCAGGGACCTGGGAGAACTCCAGGAAGATCTGTTGAGGAGGTTACCACTTCGCGAGAAGTCCAAAGACGCGGAACCCGGTAGGATAATAGATTCAGGTAGCCTGGGTTTAGTAGTAAAGTGCGGAGAAAAAACGGCAGTTAAGTTAACTAGAGTCAAACCGTCCTCGAAATGTAAAATGAGCGGTACCGATTTTGTAAATGGTTACCATATAGAGGTAGGAGACAAATTCGTCAATCCGTAGTTTGAAATAGCCTTTCAAGTCATACTATCTCCTTTTCTATGACCAGTACCACTTGAAATCCCCCCACCCAACCACTATATTTTCTATCGCACAACTTGTGACACTG
>CAZYPS010000110.1:0-6258 GCA_964649445.1 uncultured Thermotogae bacterium
TAGTGGATTTAGTTACATCTTACCAAGGGGGAGCCCTTTTATACAATCAGTCAATCGCGCACTAAAACCCAAAAGAAGCATGTAGTTGTTTTATAGCAATTATTTACGACAGACTTCCTCAATGTATTGATGAACTCTAATTGAGCGCTTTCTACTAGTTAATAGTAAATCCGCCCGATTTCCCTCCCAAGGATAAGCCCTGTAGGTTCTCAGCTAACTTTAGAAAAAGGCAGAATAAGCCCCGGAAACCGGAACGGTCATACCATACCATTAGTTGTTGACGAACAACGGAGGGTAAGCATCCAAACAAAAAAAGAGGCTCACTTCTTAACCATTGGATCCCATGAGGAAAGCTCGCCCGACCCTGATAGGGTCGCCCTCGTATTGGGAGGCGGTGGAGCAAGGGGATACGCCCACCTGGGATTCGTCCAGGTTTTACTCGATTCCGGTCTCGAGCCAGATCTGATTGTCGGCACCAGTATGGGCTCGGTAATTGGAGCCGCGGTCGCAAATAGAGCAAATCTCGACGGAATAATTAAAGTCCTAAATAGACTGGACGTTAATCAGATCCTGAAAATTTCTCGCCAGAGCCGAAGGGAACTTGAAAAGGCTATAGGCAAATCCTTGGTGAATCAGATCGGAATTAGGAGAAGGTTAAAAGGCAAATCGGAAGATCCACCGGTTAAATTGGCCAGGTTGTTCACGTTTTTCAAACTCCTGACAAAAAATTCCAGCATCAAGGACCTCCCGATAGATTATGCAGCAGTGGCAACCGATTTGGACAGCGGAACAGAAATCCTGATCAAAGAAGGGAAAGTTTATCGCGCAACGGCGGCCAGTTCCGCTATACCCGGTTTTATCCCCCCAGTAAAACTAAACGGATATCAGCTGATTGATGGAGGAATTGTCGATACCGTGCCGGTTTTACCCGCACTCAAAATGGGCGCCGGTTCCGTAGTAGCAGTTGACGTGAGCAAGACCCTAGAACCTAACCCGGACCATAATCCACTCACATTATTTTACAGATCCAGCGAGATTCGAAGAAAAGAAATCGTAAGATTGAGAACTACTATAGTCAAAGAAAAACTCGATAGTCAATTGATAACCCTTAACCCCCCCGTTAATGAGCTGAACTGGCTCAACTTCAACGAAGTAGATAAGGCGGTCTCAATTGGAAGAGAGACTGCTCAGGAGAACCTCGCCTCGATCAAAAATATATTCGGGTAAATATCCGTTAGTATTTCTTCCAATTTTATTTGACAAAGGATATCGGACCGATATAATTCTTGTATGAATCATTCTCTTCTCAAACTCGAAGAGTGTCTTGCCGAGTTTTTCCAAAAAGACCTTCTAAACACTTCCTATAACTTCAGTTCATATACGCCAGTCGCAGCTTGTTTGGTTAAACCGCAGTTATATCTGTACCCAAAAGGGTTAATACAACCTATTTAAGCCAGTCCTTTAAAGGGGGGACAAATGCCCAATCAAATCAACAGCAAAAAGAATCCGGTCAAAGCTTATTTTGACGAGATTGGTGAACGGCCTCTATTGACAAGAGAAGAAGAAGTCCAGCTCGCCAAGAGGATAGAAGAGGGGGATGAGGAGGCGAAAGAAGAACTAGCCGTAGCTAATCTAAGGTTGGTAATAAGCATAGCCAAAAAATACCGGAACTATGGCCTATCCTTTCTTGACCTAATTCAAGAAGGGAACGTAGGGCTTATGAAGGCCGTTGAAAAGTTCGATTGGCGAAAAGGTTACAAATTCAGTACCTATGCCACGTGGTGGATAAGGCAAGCCATTCTGAGAGCAATTACCAATAGATCCAGAACAATCAGAGTCCCGGCCCATATGAGCGAGTTAATCAGGGATATCAATAAAACCGAAAGAGAATATATCCAGGAAAACGGAGAAGAGCCCGGAGCTGAAGAGCTCGCCGAGGAACTAGACGTTTCCCCCGAGAAAGTCCGTCATGCCAAAAAAACAGCCCAGCGGACAACTTCACTTGACAAGCCCTTAAATGACGAGGGCACGGATACAAACGTTCTTGGAGATATCATGCCCGATAACAATTTACCAAACCCGGAGGAGGAATCCCTACAGGCACTGCTCAAGGACCAGCTCAAACAGTTACTTCACGAGGTACTCACTGATAGAGAAAGGCGGGTTGTCCAGCTCAGGTACGGTCTAGAGGACTATCATCCAAGAACGTTGAACGAGGTCGGCAAGGTCTTCGGCATCAGCAGAGAGAGAGTTAGGCAGATCCAAAAGCAGGCAATCAACAAGCTAAAAAGCCCTCAGGTAAAAGATCAACTGCGTGCCTATTTAGAGTCCTATCAGATCACCTAGACCAACCGGCCGGACCCCCGCCTTTCTAGAATAAAACTATTCGGAAGACTCCGCTAGCACTCCAGGAGTCCCGTAAATTTGATTTCCTTCCGAGTCCTTTTGGTTACTTTTACTTTTGTGAGTTTTCCATTGACCATCAACTAACTCCATAGAAGCGTAACCAGGATCACCGCCCGAGGAAGTACCGGCCATCCAGCCATCTTTGCCCTCAATCACCTGAACCTTTTCTCCCTCTGTATTCTTCAGGACCAGTTTTTCACCTGAGTTTGACAGCGATCCCTTATAAATAACATCAGCTTTGACGGAGGACACGGTATCGTCATCCGACCTTTCTAGCAGAAATGCTTCTCCGGGCTTCAAGGTCTTATTCGCCACGGTGATCGTATTCTCTTTTTCCTCCCCAAGGTGGACGGTCACACCCTCCCAGGAAAGGGTCCATCCGTCAAGGTCAATTACTTTATCCGTTGGGTTCATCAACTCCACCCATTCATCTGCCCAGTTTGCCTGCGTTCCGGACCATGCTACTTCGCTTATGAGTACCGAACTTTCCTCGCTGGCCAGACCAGTCACTCCAATTAGACCCAAAATTAGTACCAAAACTACAAATTGCTTCAAATAATAATCCTTCATACTCTCACCTCAGTATACTTAATTTGATTTATAAGTTAATACTTTTTCCAATTGGTTAGAAGTGTATTAACTTATAAACGAGTTTAATCCGTCACCGGTTGGTCAATCTATAATTCGGATTAAATTTTCAATTAAGCTAAAATAATGAAAAGTTTGCTCCAAACTAACAAACAGGCAAACGACCTCACCAAACTGCCATCAGTATTAACACTCGTTTTTATACTCCAATTCCCGGTTGATAAGCGTTAGAGGGCAAAATATAATTTCTTTCGTTCCAGAGGTGGAAAGATGGATAACTTAGTAATAGTTGAATCTCCAACAAAGGCAAATACTATAAATAGATATCTAGGGTCGAAATTCGAGGTACTCTCTTCAAAAGGACATGTCAGGGACCTGCCAAAAAAGGAATTAGGAGTTGAGATCGAAAATGGATTCCAGCCGACGCTGGTAGTCAATCAGAAGAAGCTCGTAAAAAAATTAAGGAAAGCCTCGAAGGACAAGAAGAACGTTTTTCTCGCCACGGATAATGACAGAGAAGGTGAAGCTATCGCTTTTGACCTGTACGAACTCCTAAGCAAAAATGGAAATGGGTCCAGGGAGAATGGAAAGTTCAAGCGAATCATTTTCAACGAAATTACAAAAAACAGCATCAAAAAAGCCCTGGATAACCCTACGGATATAGACCTAAAAAAAGTCGATGCCCAGAGGGCAAGACGGATACTGGATCGCCTTGTCGGTTACTTGATTAGCCCCCTCCTATCAAAAACGATCTCGGGGAGCAGATTTGAGGGTTTGAGCGCCGGACGGGTTCAATCGGTGGCTTTAAGATACATAGTCGAGAGAGAAGAGGAAAGAGAGAAGTTCGATCCCGAAGAATACTGGAAAGTCGCCGTGGACCTTTATAAAGAAACCAAATCCGACGCCTTTCCGATGAAACTTAAGAAGATCGACGGTAACAAGCCCGATATTGACAGTGAAGGTCAGGCGAATGAAATAGAGGAAAAACTGACCGAAGCCAGGTTTGAAGTTTCTAACGTAAAGGATAAACAGAATAAGCGCTCCCCGTTACCACCGTTTATCACCTCAACCATGCAGCGAGCAGCCTCTTCGGTTCTGTCCTTTACCCCTAGCAAGACGATGAGTGTGGCTCAGACACTGTACGAAGGAGTAGAGCTGGATGAAGGGGTCGAGGGTTTAATTACCTACATGAGAACTGATTCAACGAGGGTTGCAAAAGAGGCAAATAACGCGTTAAGAAAATTCATAAACGCGGAATTCGGGGGCGATTATTTATCCGATGATACGAGATATTATCGGAAGAACAGCGGAGCACAGGATGCTCACGAAGCAATAAGACCAACAGTCGTCCGACGGCGGCCGGAAAAAATAAAAAGTCACCTATCTTCGGATCAGTACAAACTATATAAGCTAATCTGGGACCGGTTCGTCGCGACGCAGATGAGCGAAGCCAGATACAAGCGTCGAAAAATAACGGTCAACGCTAACGGGTTCAAGTTCAAAACCTCCGGCAGTACGCTCGTCTTTGACGGGTTCTTGAAAGTGTTAAAACTAAAACCGCTCAAAGACCAGGACGTCGATCTCCCGGACGACCTCCAGACCGGAGATCGATTAAACTTAAAAGAAGTTGATCTCAGCCAGCACTTCACAAAACCACCGAACCGTTATACGGAAGCAGGATTGATCAAAAAACTGGAGAAGCAGGGGATCGGACGACCAAGCACTTACGCAAGTATTATTTCCACGATCCAGAAGCGGGACTACATTGTTAAACGAAACAGTTCTTTCGTCCCTACATTACTGGGTTTCATTGCCGTGGAATTTCTCGAGGAATATTTTCCCGAGATCGTCGAACCGGATCTTACGGCCAAAATGGAAAAAGCATTGGACGAGATAAAGGACGGAAAAAATTCGAAGGAAAAGACCCTGGCTAAATTTTATGCTCCGTTAAAGAAAGAACTGGATGAGGTTGAGAGTTCCCTGGAATCGAACGATAACAGCTTCCAGATTCCAACGGACGTAGAATGCTCCAGCTGTCATGGCCACATGAACATTCGTTACTGGAAAGGTTCGCCATACCTTTCCTGTTCATCCTGGCCAGAGTGTGATGAAAAGACGAGCCTTCCTTCGGATATTTCATTCACTTTCAAGGACGGAAAGGTTCTGTTAGCGGACGAACTGGAAAAGAAGAAAGAAGAAGAGAAAGAGTTGGGGGAAAAGGAGTGCCCGAAATGCGGATCCCCCATGGAAATAAAACACGGTAAATATGGGCGGTTCTATGCCTGTACCAATTCCGATTGCGACGAGACGGCATCGGTGTCTACCGGAGTAGAATGCCCGAGCTGTGATGATGGTGAGTTACTCGAAAGGTACTCCCGGAAGAGGAAGCAGACGTTTTACGGATGCAGTAATTATCCTGATTGTAAGTACACGACGAACGATAAACCTATAAAACAGTGCCCGACCTGCGACACAGGTGTGCTTATAAAATCCGACGAAAAACTGAAATGCACGAACAAAAGCTGTAACCACGAGGAAGATAGTAACTAAAAGTCACCGTTAATATAACAGGTTTATCGCCCTCTATATTTGAAAGAAAAAGCTATTGAGCTTACCCTTAACTAACTATTATGGAGGGGTGGGCGAGCGGCCAAAACCGCCGGTCTGGAGTACCGGTGAACCGAGAGGTTCCGTGGGTTCAAATCCCACCCCCTCCGCCACTCCCATGCTAGGTGGGGGTTAGCGGTCCCCGTTATCCTCAGACCGCTATAGGGGAGCCGATAAGCCTGCTGAGGAATTGGCTACTTGGGACTGCCTTGGGTAAGTGGTGTCGACGGTTGAGTCCTCTGCGGCACAAGTCTACAAACCCCGTCAGGCCCGGAAGGGAGCAGCGGTAAATAGACCTCTGTGGGTGTCAGAGGGTAGCTTGGCCCGAGCTAACTGCCTAAGTAACGCCAGGTAACCGGTTTCGAGGCAGGCTGCATGGGTTTAATGTTTTGGAGATCCGTGTCTTTTGGTTTTTAAAATTCATTCTCGGTTCTTGAGTTCTCATTAAAGAACTGGTGATTCTATGCGAACTTTTTTTTGCCTCGAACTCTCCGACTCCGTAAAAAGCGAAATAAATGATATTCCTAATTCAATTGATAGTCCTGCTTATGTAAAATGGGTTTCCCGGACTAACCTTCACATAACACTAAAGTTTCTCGGCGACATAAATAAAAAAGAAGTCCCTGGAATTAAACAACAGGCAGAAAAGTCTGCTGC
>CAZYPS010000111.1:0-6059 GCA_964649445.1 uncultured Thermotogae bacterium
TGTTCACTTTTTTCAAGGTGAATCCCGTCTTTATCGCTAGAACGTATATGTTCACCAGCATCCAGGAGACGACATCCCAGCTCGGACGATATCCTCTCGAATTCCTTCGACAAGTTACTCGACTTCTCACGCGCCCCTCGGAAACAATCCTCGTACTCCGTTAATTTCTCAATCGGCGGTGGCGCAACCAGCAGAGTGTCCGGAGAACTTTCATCTCTTCCCGCCTCGCTTTTTGACACCATATCAACTAAAGTACCGGCACCTTCGGCAACGTCATAAGCAGTAACCGAAAAACGAGTTTTTAAATCATTCGTCCCGAGCATAATAATAACCAGATCTATCGGTTTATGCGTTTCCAGACACGGTGAAAGGTAATTCTTGCCGCTCTTATATCCTTCGATCGGATCCTCCCAGACGGTAGTTCGCCCATTTAACCCTTCTTCCACCACTCGATAGTCTTTCCCCAGTTCATTTTTCATTACTCCCGGCCAGCGCTCTCCCTTTGCGTAACGTTTCTGAGTACCGGGCTTACATCCCCATGTATTGGAGTCTCCATAACAAAGAACTTTATACATGTTCCACCTCTAATACTACAGATTTTTGTACTGGTGAAACTCTTCGTAAGGTTTTCTCCACTCTTCAGGCTCTTCCGGAGTATAAGTTTCCAGTTCTATTGAATTCCCGACCAACCTCCGCCCTTCCTTCAGAGAATCGATCTCTCCGAGTTCTATCGCCTGAATTAACGCATTACCGATGGCCGTCCCTTCAGCAGGCCGGGTGACGACCTTTCTATCCATGGCATCGGCGCTAAACTGAGACAATAACTGGTTTCGTACTCCTCCTCCTACGATATGTACCCTTTCTATATCTTCGCCCAGAAGAGACTCGAGAATTTCGATGATGTATCTGTAATTGAGTGCCAGGCTTTCCAAAACGACCCTTACAATCTGGCCCTTGGTCTCGGGCGGTTTCTGATCGGTGCGGTTGCAGAAATCCTTTATTTTGGCCGGCATGTCACCGGGAGACAGGAAGTCCTGGTAATCCGTATCTATAATAGAGACGAACGGTTCCGCCCCCCTGGCCATGTCGGTTAACTCCGAGTAGGAATAGTCCTCTCCTTCCATTTCCCACTCCCGCTTGCACTCCTGGATTATCCATAGTCCCGTTAGATTACGAAGGAACCGATACGTACCTTCAACGCCACCCTCGTTGGTGAAGTTGGCATCGAGTACATCGTCGTTTATAACGGGGTCTTCGATTTCCTTGCCCATCAAGGACCAGGTTCCGGAACTGATGAAGGCCCAGTCGTCGCCTTTAGCCGGTATTGCCGCGACGGCCGAGGCCGTGTCGTGGGTTGCCGGGGCGATGACCGGAACCTCTGCCAGCCCGACGTCCTCGGCAACCTCCTCCGTCAGTTTACCGATTTTTGTACCCGGTTCTACTACATCCTGCATTAATCCCTGGGGAAAACCGAGTTCGTAGAAAAGCTTACTCGCCCATTCCTTATCGACGGGATCGTAGAGCTGCGAAGTAGTTGCCAGGCTAAATTCGGACGCCATTTCCCCGGTCAAAAAGTAATTGAAGATATCGGACATCATTAGAAGGCTGTCGGCGGACTTTAAAGCCTCCGGATTCTCCTGCTTTTGAGCAAATAACTGATAGAGAGTATTTAATTCCATGAACTGAATCCCTGTCTCCTCGAAGATCTCTTCCCGGGATACCACTTCGAACGTCTCGTCCATCATTCCATCGGTTCTCGAATCCCGATAGTGTACGGGGTTACGTAACAGGCGACCGTTTTTATCGAATAACCCGTAGTCCACGCCCCAGGTATCTATTCCGATAGAGATAGGTTCTTCGTCGTACTTGTTCGCGTATTTCCTAAGACTCTCTTTTATCTCCTCGAACATTCTGAGAACGTCCCAGTACAGTCTGCCGTGAACTGATACGGGTCCATTTGAGAAACGATGCAATTCTTCGATCTTTATCTCGTCCCCGCTAAATCGAGCTGCAATCGCTCTTCCACTGTTAGCACCGAGGTCTATTGCAATAACTTTTGAACTTGACATTCTGTGAAGTCACTCCAGTTAATTCAAGTAACCCTATAATTTTTAACCAGCAATAAATGATACCAGTTCCCGGTTACCAGGAATCGAAATCCCGCTGTTCGAGCTCCTCCACGTCCGCCCCCATCAGCTTGGCCATGAATATGATATTTGCCACGTTCTGTAGCGTCTCCGTATAGTGCCAGGCTTCTTCCAGATGATCCCCAATGGCAAAAGCTCCGTGACCTTTAAGCATAACGATCTGGTAATCCTTAAGTGCCTGAGGAATCTTCTCCTCCATCTCTTTTGAACCCGATCCTTCCTTTACGGAGACTATCGGAATCTTACGCAGGATGTATCCGCCCTCAACGTCGATCGGAATGATCTCGTCCTGCAGAAAAGAAAGGGCCGTGGCCGCAATCTGGTGGCTGTGAACTACCGCCAGAGCGCTGGTCTCCTTATATATCGCCCTGTGGACACCAACTTCGGACGAGGCGAGAGCAATTCCGCTATCGTCCTTCTCCAGGCCCGTTTCGACGATATCTTCTTTCTCGAGGAAACCCAGCTGCGATCCTCTACGGGTAATCAGCAGTCGGTCACCTACCTTAACGCTAAGGTTTCCGCTGTGCGAGTTCTCCAGCCCCTTCCGATAGAGGGCGCTACCAACGTGCTGAAATCTTTCTATGACGTCATCGGCTTTATACTTGCTCATATTCCTCCTCCAGCCCGAGTTCTTTTGCTTTCTTCTCAGTTGGCTTTCCGGCTTCGTCCCAGCCCCTGGTTTCGTAGTACTCCTCAAGCATCGGTTCGAGTTTGACGACCTTACCTTCTGCAGGACCGGACTGCAAGGGCTCGGAGAGCAGTCTGTCCGGCAAGGTATCGTCTTCCCGACCGAAACCCTCCCTCAGGTTAAACAGCCTTTCCAGGTTATGTATACGTTCTCCATATCGAATTAATCTCTCGGTGTCAACCTCTTCTCCAATAGCGGCGGACAAAAGTCTCGCGACCATCGGATTTGGTACCGCGTAGTGGGAAAACCTGCAGATGGTCAAAGAGTCGTATACCGCGCCGACGTCCTGCTCTTCCACCGCGAGACTGGCTTTTCCCGTATGTCCAAAGCGGTTGATCATTTCCGGTGCTCCAAGTATTTCCGCCCCGACGAGAAAGCCACCTCTAAGGTGGCAGGCGCCTCTATTCGACGTTGCATAACAAAGACCCTGTCCCTGAGCTCCCCGAGGATCGTAAGCGGGAAGTTCCTGGCCTTTGACGTTCATTGATAGTTCCGGGTGCCCGTATTCTTCCGTTAGCCTAGCCGAACCTTCCGCAAGGTCGTCGCCGATACCCGTTCTTGTGGCGATTTTTTTAACCAGGTCCGTGACTTCCTCGGAATCGCCGAAGCTTAGACCCCAGTCCACTAATCCTCTTTCGCTCATCTCCATGGAAGAAGCTATAGTAGAACCGGCTGATATCGTATCGAGCCCGTACTCGTTACATAGATAGTTGGCTCTGGTTATATCCTTTAGATCGTAATTCCCACAGTTTGGACCCAGCGCCCAGTCGGTTTCGTACTCCGGCCCTTCTCCCGAGAGGTCATCCAGCGAGGTGTCACGTTTGCAGCGGATCATACAGCCCCAGCAACCGGTCTGGCCGTCCAAAATTTTCTCGCTAATAGCTTCGCCGGAAACTTCATCTACTTCATCCAGTATTTCCGAATTGCGGTAATTGTTCTTGGGGAGCATTCCGGCCTCATTTATCACGTTCATTAATACGGCTGTACCAAATTGAGGATATGCCCGGGAAGTTATTGGACTTTGGTTGATATTGCGAGAAGCCTCTTTATTGACGAACTTGAGTCTGTCCTTGTCCTCGTAAGCAATCTTTTCGCTCCCTTTAATCACTACGGCCTTAACGTTTTTGCTTCCGAGAACGGCCCCCAGTCCACCTCGCCCCAGGGCGCTATGACCGGTCATTGCCGTGGCAAACCGAACTTCGTTCTCGCCGGCCGGACCGATCGTCAGAACTTTGGCTTTGTCGCCATGTCTATCCTGCAGAGCCTCAGTAACTTCCGACGTCTTCTTTCCCCAGAGGTCCTTCGCATCGTGTAGTTCGACCTCTCCGTCGAAAATCGTCAGATAGGTCGGTTCGGAGGATTTACCTTCAAACACTAAGTAATCGTGCCCGGTTCGCTTGAATGCCGGCCCCCAGTCTCCGCCGCAGTTGGAATCGGTTATCGTACCGGTAAGGGGCGACTTCGTGGAGGCGCTGAACCTACCCGGTGTCGGCGCCGGCCCTCCGGTAAGAGGCCCTACGGCAATTACTACCATATTCTCGGGTGATAGAGGATCCACCCCGGGCTCGAGAGCATCAAAAAGTAACTTCGTGCCGAATCCTCTACCTCCAAGGAACCGGCTGGTCATATCATCGCGGGTTTGATTTACTTCCACTTTCTTTTCCAACAAATCTATCGTCAAGTTTTTACCCATCCATGCTTTCATACAAACTCACCTTCTATTAGTAATTGCTCATTCGGCCGTTCGACTCGAACATCAGTCAACTTACTCCGCCAGACCCTCTCTCAATCATACTCTCCGTATTTTAGGGCAGATTCGATAAAGGTTTCGACGTTTTCCATGGAAGTGTCCGATTGAATTATATGGGCAGGAGCGATCATAAAACCTCCCCCTTTCCCGAGGACCTCGATTTTCGACCTGACGTCCGATTCTATTTCCTCGGCGCTCCCATCTGGAAGCAGTTCCTGCTGGTCGATTGAACCAAAGAACGAAATTCTATCGCCAAACTGATCCTTTAATTCCCGGGGTTCATGTCCCGGAACTCCAGGTTGTACAGGATTAAATACGTCCACCCCTATCTCAATCAGGTCGTCAATCAGGGGAGCAACTGCCCCGTCGCTATGAAAAATTATCGTAATTTCGTCGTCTATCTCTTTAACTCGGTCAAAAAGTTCCCTGTACCTGGGCTTGAATTTATCCCGCCATAGATCCGGCGACAGCAATAGCCCGTCCTGAGCTCCTACGTCGTCACCAAACCAGAGAGCATCCACGCCTCTCTCAGCTAGTTCCTCGGCAACACCCCTCGTCCAATTTATCGATTTGCGGAGCAAAACGTCCGTATACTCTTCCCCCAGCGTGAGATCGCGGAGGAATTTCTCCATTCCAACCAAGTGCCAGGCCATCTCGAACATAGTCAACTCGCAATCCCCTATCACGTAATAATCGTCGCCAAATTCATCGATATCCTTCTCTGCCCCCTTGTATCTCCCGGGAGCATGAGGATCGGGAAACTCGTACTCATCCGCTTCCCCCACGCTCTCAATATCGGCCAGTGGGGCTTCTACTACCTCCATGTACAGCGGCCCCTGTCTCATCTCCATGCCGAATTCGTTTACTTTATGCCCGCGGTCAAGAACCTTTTCCTCGTAACCCTTGGGGTGTCCTCCACCCACGACCACGCAATCGGAGCCCATTTCCGTCCTCAACCTGTTTCCAGATATCCTGTACCTGAGGTCCTCGTAGTAAGAATCCCTGTACCCAGCCGGAATATCCAGTTTATCGGAAAAACCTTCCAGAAGCTCCGCACAAAGGTCAAACTGTAGAGGAACTCTATCGGGAACTTCTTCCCCGGTTAAAGCCGTCCTAACTCTGCACTCGGAATTCAAAAAGAAATCACTCTTGAATTTACCTAACAACTTTAGCTTCCATCCTACTGCTCCCAGTATCCCATAGTGGTGAACAGTGACAGGTTGTCGTTTCTTGTATCCATTCGGGAAAGCTGACAGATCACGTCCACATTACTCGTTATTCCCAGACCATAGGGCGTCTCTCTCGGTATCTCCTCGCCCGAGTACTTCTTAAATTGGTCGAGCCTCACGTGAACGTCACGTTTAGCCTCCACCTCGACCTCCACTCCAGCTATCGGCTCTCTATCCTCGAAGTATACAGTCACATCTACCGTAGCTTTCTCGTCGGAAGGGTTCAGAATGGAAACGGTCTCGTG
>CAZYPS010000112.1:0-5919 GCA_964649445.1 uncultured Thermotogae bacterium
TCGATGGAATAGGGTCGGAAAAGGGTAAGGTTATCATTGGAATTTACGAAAAAGGAAGTTTTCCGGAAACGGGGAAGGAATTGAAAGGAGCAAAAATTGAAGCCGATGATTCCAGTTTAACTCAGTTATTTACTGAGTTACCTCCGGGAAACTACGCCGTATCTTTATTTCACGACGAAAACATTAACGGAAAACTGGACACGCGCCTGCTCGGGATGCCAAAGGAAAAATACGGGTTTTCCAACAACGTTTTTAACTGGTACGGAGGACCCCCGAGTTTCGACGAAGCCATGGTGAGCCTTGAGGAAAACGAAAAGTTAGAAATAACTATAGAGGCGAGAAGTTGGCCGCCTCAGGTTTAACGTTAGTCCTGAATAAAGTTTGAACCCACCAAGTACCCGGGATATAATTTGTAATTATTATTAGTAAGCATTAAAGTTAGATTGGAAGTAAATTTCATCTATAGCCCACAAAAATTAATCTCAACTCTTCTTCGGGGATGAGATACAGTGGTTACAGAAGATAGCAACTCCCGACATAAAGATGTCTCCTTTACAAAATTAGCCGAGATCAGCCCTGGAGCAATTTTAAAATTAGACAGCAATGGTCGAATAGTCTTTGCAAACACCAGAGCTAAAGAACTACTGGACATACAGGAGACGGAGATTGGAGAAGTTTCCTATAAAGACCGGGATTGGAAAATCACCGATCTCAAGGGTGAAAAGTTTCCGAGGGAAAAATTACCCTTCCATAGAGTAAAGTCCACCAAGGAACCGGTATATAACATTAGGCATGCAGTCGAATGGCCGGAGAAGAAAAAGAAATACCTCTCCGTAAATGCTTCCCCGTTATTTGAAGATGGTGCTTTCAGTGGCATTGTAGCCGTTATAAATGATATTACCGGTCGCAGAGGGGCCGAAGAGGATCTTAAAGCAAGCGAGGCAAGGTACAGGAGATTATTCGAGACGGCTCAGGACGGAATGCTAATCCTGAATGCAGATTCCGGAAAGATAGTTGATGCCAATTTTTTCCTTCAGAAACTCCTGGGATATTCAAAAACCGACCTCCTCGGCAAAAAGCTCTGGGAAATCGAGAGCTTTCAGGGGGTTGTAGAAGACAGGAATAAATTTAAAAAACTCGTGAAACAAGGCTACACCCGCTATGAACACCTACCTTTGAGGACAAAAGACGGGAAGGAAGCCTCCGTAGAATTTGTCAGCAACCCCTACAAGGTAGACGGCCAAAAGGTAGTTCAGTGTAACGTCAGGGATATAACCGAACGTAAAAAGGCTGAAAGGAAACTTCGAGACAGCGAACGGAAGTACCGCTCCTTATTTAACAGCATCAGAGACGCAATCTTAGTGGCGGACTCCAATGGAAAAATAATAGACTGCAATCCTGCTTTTTCCGATCTATTCGGCTACGAACTGAAAGAACTCGAAGGGAAAAAGACTAAATTCCTCTATCACGATAAAGGGAAGTACGAAAAGATAGGTGAGAGAATGGGGAAATCTATCGAAAGTTCTAATTACTTTTGCACTGTGGATTACGAAAAGAAAAACGGAGAAGTTTTTCCCGGAGAAACCAACATTTTTTACCTAAAAGATGAAGAAGGTAAGGTTCTTGGTTTTATCGGGCTAATCAGGAATGTAACTGAACGAATAGAACGACAGAAAGAGCTAGAACGGTCAGAGAAGCGCTATCGAACGGTCTTCGAGAACACGGGTACGGCAATGATGATGATAGAGGAAGATACTACGATTTCTCTAGCCAACAAAAAAGTAGAAGAACTTACCGGCTATTCGAAGAAAGAGATCAGAGGTATGAGGTGGACGAATCTCGTGGCACAGGAAGACGACCTGGAAAGGATGAAGAAATACCACTACCTCAGGCGAGAGGACCCGGATTCCGTCCCTAATCAGTACGAATTCGATCTGGTGGACAAGGACGGGAACGAAAGAGACGTATTTATCCACATTGACTTAATCCCAGGCACTAAAAATAGCGTTGCCTCGTTGTTGGATGTCACAGAGGAGAAAAATTACGAGCAAAACCTCCGTCAATCCTTCATTGAACTCGCCGAAACCACTTCCCGAGTCCTCGGCGTGCGAGACCCTTACACGCGGGAGCACGAACAAAGAGTCGCCGAACTATCCCGTGAAGTAGGAAAAAGAATGGACCTGGATGAAGATACCCTGATGGGTCTCTATCTGGGAGGAATCCTCCACGATATCGGCAAAGTAGCCGTGCCGGCGTCTATACTGACAAAACCCGGCAAGTTGAAGGACTTCGAGTGGGAAATGATAAAATCTCATCCGGAGGTTGGTTACAATCAGATCCTCGATGACACCGACTTCCCCTGGCCCGTTGCTGAAATGACGCTTCACCACCACGAAAGGCTGGACGGCTCCGGCTATCCTGATGGGTTGGAGGAGAATCAACTATCTCTCGAAGTAAGAATACTGGGGCCGGTTGACGTCATTGAAGCAATGAGCACCAGACGTCCCTACAGACCAGCCAGAACAAAAGACCAAACTCTCAAAGTGATTAAAGAAGGAAGAGGTACCAAATTCGACGAAGATGTGGTAAAAATACTTATCAATATGATAGAAGAAGGAAGAATTAGATTCGGTAACTAGAGGTAAATATATTGTTCGCAGATTTCTATTGTTAAAGATTACGGTCACTTCTGTATTAGTGACAGTGAGGAGGAATCATGAAAAAAAGCGAAACTAAACGAGTTACGACAGGTGTAGTCGGATTGGATGAAATACTTAATGGTGGCTTTATTCCCCAGAGGACTTATTTGATCAGAGGACAGGCTGGTACCGGTAAGACCATTCTGGGGCTCCAGTATCTGATTGAAGGGGTAAAAAATGACGAGAGTTCGCTATTCATAACATTCTCCGAGACCGAGGAGCAGATCACCCAGAACGCGGAATCCCTGGGGTTAGACACGGAAGGTATAAAAACCCTGGATCTTTCGCCTTCCTCTGAAAAATTTACCGAAGAAGAAACTTACGACGTATTCTCCTCTTCGGAGGTCGAACAAAAGCCAATAGTGGATGAGATAAAACAAGAAGTGAGCCGGGCAGACCCGGAGAGGGTCTTTTTAGACGCCATAACTACCCTTCGCTACCTGACCAGTGAGGGTTTTCAATTCAGAGAACAATTTCTTTCTCTATCAAAGTTCTTAATCAATCAGGACGCGACGGTCCTGTTTACCTCGGAAAGCAGTGATAAAAACCCGGACGTCGACCTGCAGTTCATGGCTGACGGGATAATCAATATGTCCCGTTCGGACAGAAGCAGATCCCTGACTGTGGACAAGTTCCGGGGGTCAGATTACCAGGAAGGTACTCACTCGCTTGATATAAAGGCAGGCGGTTTGAGTATCCATCCAAGGTTGGTTTTGAAAGGGACGAGTAAAAAATACGAGAAGAAATCCCTGTCCTCAGGAGTTCCGGAAATAGATGAAATGCTACACGGAGGGCTCGAACGAGGAACCGTAACGCTATTTACTGGTCCAAGTGGTGTGGGAAAAACGAGCCTGGCACTCCAGTTTGCCAAAGAAGCAGCCGGTCGGGGCGACAGAACAGCGGTATTCAACTTCGACGAAGATGCGGAGCTTTTAAAATCGAGAAGCGAATCTATAAATATACCTATCGGAAAAATGGTTGAGGGAGGAAACCTGCTGATAAATGAAGTAAATCCCCTGGAACTTACCACCAACCAATTTTCCCAAATGGTCAGGAGGGAGATAGAGGACGAAGGCACCAAAATAATTGTCCTGGACAGCGTGAATGGATACAATCTCGCCGTCAAAGGAGGAGAGCTCCAAAAGTCTTTATTTAACCTCTGCCAGTACATTCGCAATATGGGCGCCACGGCTATTCTTACTAACGAGGTAAGCAAGATAACCGGAGAGTTTCAGGCTTCCGACATGGATATCACCGTTATAGCAGATAACGTCGTGTTCTTCCGCTATTTAGAAATAAAAGGCGACCTGCGAAAAGCAATTGGCGTCCTGAAGAAACGGGTAAGCGACTTCGAACGAAACCTGCGGGAGTTCGAAATATCACAGCACGGGTTAAAGGTAGGAGCCCCAATGAAGGATCTTAGGGGTATTCTAAGCGGTCAACCTGAATGGGAAAACGGAACATATTCTGACGAGGGGAGGAAGGATGAGTGATAAAGAGATACTCGTCGTTGCCAATCACGAGAAGAACCTAAATCTTTTGGCAAACTTTCTCGACGACAAGGGTTACGATACTCACCAAGCTTCCACAATCCAATCTATGGATAAGGTTCTACGAGAGTTTAACCAGTTCGATATGGCGCTGATAGATGCAACTGGCTTCGGGGGTTCCATCTGGGATCGGTGTGAACGAATTAAAAGTCGGGGAGTTCCGTTTTTCATAATTTCACCGAAAAAAAACGACATGGCGGAGGGGAAAAGCCTATCGGAAGGAGCGAAAGACGTTTTAACCAAACCGCTCGAAAAAAGCAGATTACTCAAACTGGTCAGGGTAATTTTGGGAGAGTAGATTGCCGTGGCGACCGTAATGTTAGCCTTGGAAAACAGAGAGAATCGCCATCTTTTACGTCAGGAGTTATCAGGAAAGTATTCTATGATCGAACCCAGTGAAGAAAGAGATTGTGAGGGTGAGATGGATCTTATAATCTTCGACCTTCCAAAGTTTAATCAACTTCGGGAGGCCTGCAGGGAGAGGCTTAAAGAAGAAAAACCGTTGTATTTGCCTGTACTGTTGCTCGTAAAAAAGGACAAGGAAAAAGCTATAGTCGAATACCTCGGAGACACAGTAGACGATATATTATTGACTCCGGTAAAAAAGATCGAGTTGAAAACTAGAATTAGATCCTTACTTCGAACAAGGGAATTTTCCATTAAGTATAGAGATCAGATGAAGGAAAAGTCCCTTAAAGATCATCTCACGGGTCTATATAACAAGCGATACTTTGAAGAGTTTATCGAAAAAGAAACTGAAAGGGCGGAACGGTACGGCCATCCGATTGCTTTTTCAATGATGGATATAAATAATTTCAAGAAAATAAACGACCAGTACTCCCATATGATTGGTGACGAGATCCTAAAAGAGATATCTCAACTTTTGCTTGATAACATTCGAGGCTCCGACGTTTTAATAAGGTATGGAGGGGACGAATTCCTCCTAATCATGCCGGAAACGGATAAAGACTCTACTATCGTAGTCGATAGAATATATTCCGAGCTGGATTTATGGAACGAGGGTTCTGATCTGATCGAAGAGCCCCTTCAAATAGCAATTGGTCGGTCGAATTGGCTACCAGAGGAGAATAAGTCAATAAAACAGGTGCTGAAAGAAGCGGACAAGAGGATGTACGCGGATAAAAGACAGTAAGCTCTAACCTGGCTAATATTAAATCACTTGAACTTTCTATAAAATTCTTCCTCATGTAACAGCCATCAGCAACTTCTACTGAAGTTATATTGGTTTTCACTAGAGATCAAAAACTGTTTCGCAGAACCACAAATATATTCGAGATAAGAGAAATAATTAATAATTAATATTAATAATGTTTAACACTTTTATACCAGTGTATAAAAGTAGAGCAATTAGGTATAATTACAATGAAAATTGTAGTCGTCCAGATTCCTTAGGTGTTTCTTATGAGATTAATAACAAACATCAAAACTATAGTCGAACAGTACTCAACGCAGCCGGTTTTCTTTATAGCAGCTGCACTGTTCGGATTAATAGTATTTTTCTTATCCTGGACACTACACCGGTGGTGGAGACAAAAGAGGCTTTCCAGAGGAGACGAGCTAAGCAACAGGATCAGACAAATCCTGGTAGGAGAACCCAACGTAGAAATACTTTCCGAAAACCCGAGAGAGACGGCCAATATAGTTTTTGA
>CAZYPS010000113.1:0-5880 GCA_964649445.1 uncultured Thermotogae bacterium
ATAGTAATTACTACTCCAATGTATGATTGAACTTTCGATTAGATGGAGTATTTTAGCGTTTAATTGGTTCTAGGCAAAGAGTTGACTTGATATTTGAATTTTTTTTAGTAGTTTATATTGAGATTCAAGTGATCATTTAATATTGAATTCAAAAAAGAGGGAGGGATAAAGTTTAAAGTGTAAAATTAATTTAGTAGAGCTTTAAAATATTTTGGATTTTAAACGAGAAGAGTCAACGAGTAGAGTAGTAGAGTAAATGAAAAGAATTAATAAACAAGAGTATGGGAGGTAAAGATGAAAAAAAGAGCATTATTCGTTCTCGTAGTTGTATTTTCGCTTATTCTTTCTATTGCTTTGGTTGCCCCTGCTCAGCAAAATGAAATCAACCTTCTCTTCAATAGGCATCCCTTTACCGAGTCTCTAGTCCCATTAATTGACGAATTTGAGAAGGAGACAGGGGTGACGGTCGGTAATATTGATATCTTATCCGAGACGGAATACTTCGAGAAATTGGTACTGGAACTGTCAGGTGGGAGCTCCCAATACGACGTCGTAATGGTAGGTAACCCTCACATATTCCAATATGCCCCTGCGGGGTGGCTCGAACCACTGGATTCATATATAGAAGATAGCCCAGAATGGAACGTAGATGACTTTTACGACACTTACATGAACGCAGTTCAGTGGGATCTTGAACCTGGACACCCGACTGGAACTGGTTCTACCTGGGCTATACCAGTCAATACGGAATCACATCTTTTACACATGAGGGCCGACCTGCTTGAGAAATACGACCTGGATATTCCACAAACATGGGAAGAGGTTTACGAAGCGGCCAAACTTGTGGACGAAGAGGAACCGGGAGTTACTGGATTCACGCATAGAGGCATTGTTTCCTGGTCTACTATCCATCCAGGTTACATGGCAGGGTTCACTTCCTGGGGAGCGCAGGACTTTGATGAGGATCTGAACGTACAGATAAATAGCGAAAAAGCCGTTGAATGGACCGAATACTTCATGAAGTTGGTCAAGGATGCAGGCTCTGAAGGTTGGACTTCCACTACATGGTACGACGGAAAGGAAAAATTCGCATCAGGTAATTCATTTATCTGGTTCGACGCGGATCACCAGGCGGAGAGTTTTGAAGAGGAAGGTTCACCGGTTAAGGGAGATGTCGCCTACGTAATACCGCCGCCGGCCCCCGAGACTGGAGAAGTAAAAACAAACCTGTGGACCTGGAGCCTTGCGATGAATAAAGCATCTGAAAACAAGGACGCCGCCTGGGAGTTTATGAAATGGGCATCAAGCACGGACGTCCTTGTTGCCACCGTACCGAACAAAAACATCTTGCCGCCGCGAAAAAGTGTCTGGAATCATCCGGTAACTATAGACTACACAGGCGATTGGGGAGTTGAAGAAACACCTTACCGCGAAGTCGTTAACGAAATGAGGGAGAATGCCAGGGTAAGGTGGACTCCACTACCTAAAACGCCAAGAATAGGAGATAGATGGTCCCAGGCTTTACAGCAGATATTCACTGGAAAACCGGTAGAGGAAGCTCTGGACCAGGCAGCCGACGACATTAGTGACATGGTGGAAGAATACAAGTGATCTATAGATCTAATTAAAATAAGCTCCTTCCACAATTAGGACAGACGAGAATAAACGAGTATACAATCTACACAAGGGGAGGCTCAAATGGTATCATGGAAAGCCTCCCCTATTTCTTTATCAAATTTTAACTAAAGGGTAAAGTAAACTATGTCTAGGCAAATTGCTGAAAAATTCAAACCTTATTTTTTGAGCCTTCCAGCTTTATTGGTACTAATTGGGATACTCTACCCATTTGGCCTAGGGGTTTATTACAGCCTCACGGCTAAAACGTTTACCTATATGAATGAACCTTTTATTGGGCTCGGCAACTATCAGGAACTTTTCAACAGCCCAGAATTCTGGAGGTCCGTCCGTATTACCCTCCAGTATGCTTTTGGCGCGACTTTTGTCCAGATGGGACTTGGTTTTTTAGTTGCGTACTACTTGGATAAGTTCGATATAGGCACCATTAAATCCATACTTATTATCCCGTTCATGGTACCTCCAGTAATTGGTGCTCTGATATGGAAGGTCATGTTGAGACCCGGTCAGAGTGGTATTATAAATCACCTTCTTTCTTTCATTCGTTTAGGTCCCTTCGAGTTCTTGAGTGATAAAAGCCTGGCTCTCCCTTCGGTCATCATGATTGACACTTGGCTGTTCACTCCTTTCGTTATTTTAATTCTTTATGCGGGAATACGTTCCGTACCAAGAGACTTGATTGAGGCTTCAAAAGTAGACGGCGCAAGTGAGTTTCATAGGATCTCAAAAATAATGATCCCCGCTATGAAGACCCACATTCTGGTGGCATTAACTTTCAGGTTTATAGACACATTAAAGTTATTTGATATAATCTTTACAGCCACTCGGGGCGGGCCTGCTAGTGCCACAATGACCTTACACGTTCAATCATATTTCACCACCATTAGATGGTTAGATCTTGGACCCGGGATGGCTTACCTGTTTATACTCTGGTTGCTTTGTTTTGTGAGCGCTCGTTTTCTTGTTAGCAGGTGGTAAAACCGTGCGACTGAAAAGTAAGATAACTGAATTTTTTGGCTATTTAGGCCGGTATATTTCGCACCTTCTTTTCAGCTTGTACTTATTATTTACTCTTTTTCCTTTAGTTTGGATTATATCCTTATCTTTTAAGCCGCATAAAGCCATTATTCAGCAGCCACCGCCATTACTTTTTAATCCTACGATAGCTAATTTTAAGGCAATTCTGATTGACGTATTTACCGAGCAGACTGTTCATGCATCATCCAGGATAAACATACCGATGACTTTGCTTAATTCCACAGTTATTTCCGGCTTTGCTGTGACGCTTTCGTTAATAGTAGGCATTCCTGCTGCTTACGCTTTTGCAAAATTAACTTTTGTAGGTAAAGAGGATATTGCATTCACTATTCTGAGTATCCGGTTTGCTCCTGCATTAATGGTAATTGTTCCAATGCTGGCCATTTTCAGACGGATGGGCCTTGTGGATACCTATATTGGTTTGATCTTTGCTTATCAGTTAATCACTCTACCCATGGTAGTTTGGATAATGAGAAGCTTCTTCGAGGACATTCCGGACTCGATAATCGAATCTGCTGAAATTGATGGAGCAAATATTTTTCAGAAGTTTAGCTCTGTTCTTATTCCAATTGTAAAGCCTGGTATAGGGGCTTCGGCTACCTTGGCTTTTATTTTCGCCTGGCATCAATTAACTTTCCCCTTAATATTGGGTGGAAGCAGCACAAGGACTGTTACACTTGGAATGCTTGGTTTTATTGGTTACGAAAGAGTTATGTGGGGTAACATGGCTGCGGCAATTGTAATCGCCACAATACCTACCCTGCTTGTTGCTGCTTTCCTGCAGAAGTATATAGTGAGGGGCATAACCATGGGAGCAGTCAAATCATAATAAGTTAACGGATTATCTTAGTTTGTTGGAGGTTTGTAAGCATAAGGACGATAGCAAGCCGAAAGAATGATTAGCTTTTCAAATAAAACAAGAGGTGTGTAACTATGAAGGCCATGTATCTTAATCAGCCCAAAGAAATTGTCGAAAAAGATATTCCAAGACCTAACATAGGCCCCGAAGAGGTTTTGGTAGAGATGAAGTCCGTAGGTGTTTGCGGTTCCGACGTGGAATATTATGAGACAGGACGGATCGGTGAATTTGTCGTTGAGGAACCAATAATTTTGGGCCACGAATCTGCTGGTAAAATAGTAGAAACCGGAGAAGAGGTAGAGAATCTGGAATCCGGAGATAAGGTGACACTTGAACCCGGGGTTCCGTGCAGAAAATGCAAACACTGCAAAGAGGGTAGATACAATTTGTGTCCCGATGTTGACTTCATGGCTACCCCTCCTGATGATGGCGCGTTTGTGGAATATTTTGCCCACCCGGCTGACTTCACGTTTAAGCTACCCGAGTCCCTGACCTACGAAGAAGGAGCTCTGATGGAGCCACTTTCCGTCGGAATTCAGGCTACTCGAAGAGCTAAGATAGACCAGGGAGATAAAGTTGCAATACTTGGCGCTGGGCCTATCGGCCTAGTTACCACGCAGGCGGCTCTTGCTTCTGGTGCTACCGATGTGGTGATAACAGATGTAGTAGACTTCAGGTTGGACAAGGCCCGAGAATTAGGAGCAAGCGAAGCAATCAACGTCAGAGAAAATTCAATAAGCGGGGAATTTGATAAGGTTATACAGACCGCAGGTACCGGCGAAACCTATGCTCAAGCTATGGATCTGATCAGACGAGGAGGCAGGATTGTTCAGGTGGGCCACCCCTCTTCTGAAAAAGTTTCTATCGATCCAAATATACTTATCACCAGAGCATTTGATATGGTGGGTTCCTTTAGGTATGCCAATACCTATCAGGACGCTATAGACCTGGTAGAATCAGGTAAAGTTTCATTAAAACCTCTAGTATCTGAACATTTCCCTTTTAGTAAAGTAGAAGAGGCACTGACTTATTCTAGCGAAAACCCGGATAAGTGTATCAAAGCTATGGTTGATATGTAAACTAAAAGATTAATTTGTCCGCTATAGGATTAGTATTTTGGTTATAGAACGGGAATAGTTAATGGAAATAAATATGGATCTAATAAAAGCTAAAGGTAATTGCTTAGCCGGCGTAAGTTTGGCTCTAACGTCACAGGAAATTCTGTGAAATTTAGCCGAAAAAAGTTGATGTCGAATAAAAAAAAGTCAGTGCCCGTATTTTCTTGCTTGAAGCAGAAGCTACAAAATTTGAAAGCGTCCGAATAATGGAAGGAAACAAAATAGAGAAATGTTAGTGTTGATTTTGGAAAACAACGCGGGTAAACAACGCGGAACTTACAAATCGGATACGGCAGAAAAAAGAACTAAAAATTAGTAAGCTGAAATTATAAACGGAAATTCAACAGGAGAATTTTCTTTTTTCGAGAAGAAAGCCGTGATAGTAATTGATCTAAAGACTCAATTATGAATATTCTTTTATTTTGAGTGTTTATCAATTACCTCCAGCCGTTGATGACATATTAGTTTTCTCAACCAAGTGAGAGATGGGTGCCGAATCTTTTCTCTCTGATTGTGTTCAATACAGTATATGTTTAAATGAAGTTGCTCGTAGGTATATGATTGGTGTAAGATAAGGATTTGAGGAAGGGATCCGAAGTCACCGGAGAATTCTTGTTTATCCCAACCCCAATGGAACGGCTTTGCTAACTTAGTTAATTGGTGGAAGCTGTTGTGTTCAGCTTCAGAAGCTTCTGGTTATATTTCTGTGATTACATTTCAAATAGATGGAGCCATTAACATATAATAAGTTAGGGCATTTATTGTTTCACGGAGCAACTTCCGCTCTATTTAGCAACACCTCAAGCATTTTATCGACGAATTCTTCACCTGTCAAATTGCGGTGGTTGAACCTGTACTCTTTTTCTTTCAAGTAAGTCAGAAAGTTTTCGGGATTAACGCCGTAATGCTTTAAGAGTCGTTCTTTGGCATAGCCCCAGAACCCTTCAATGCCGTTTATCGTGGCTTTCCCACGCTTGTACTCTTCGTTTCCGTGGTCAACACCCTGTGGCTTTTTAAGTCCTCTTCTAGACCATTGTAACTCTTCCAGGTGTCGGAGTAGATCCTGGCCTCAATATTAACTTTGTTCTTTATGATTTCTTTCAAAGTAACTTTGGTAACATCCGCTACTGGCTTGATGTAAACTATTCCGTCCTCTCGTTCATAGATACCGAAAACGCTTCCTTCAGATCTTTTGCGCCACGACCACGTTTGACTCTGCCTTCTTTACGT
>CAZYPS010000114.1:0-5753 GCA_964649445.1 uncultured Thermotogae bacterium
CTACGACATTGGATGAAAATCAGAGATTACAACCCGGAAAAAGTCTGGGCGGATACGATATTTATCTCTCAAGGTGGAGAGAAACTAAAGGTAAGAAACGTAGAACAGTTGGTTTCGAGAATACAGAAGAAAGCGGGTTTGGAGGATACGAAGGTTTCACCCCACGTCCTTCGCCACACCGCTGCAACGTTTGCAGTAGAAAACGGGCTAACCGCCTTTCAGCTCAAAAGCCAGTTCGGCTGGGAGCAGATCGGAACTGCACTGCGGTACGTCCATATGAGTGATAAAAGCCTTAAAGAAAGTTACCGGAACTCATCTCCGATGGACAACCTGGCGACCTAAACAAAAGAAGTTTCTGACCCCAAACATTTACGAGGTTTTACCGAGAGGTGCTAACAAGCACCTCTTTTTTATTGCCAAAAAAAAGCCCCCGCAGGACTTTTAACCGTGCTAGAGGCTACCTTGGCAATTCCGAGGACAGAATCTTCGGGCTAAATTCCCCGGCGAGGAATTTAGCCTGCCAACCTAGCCCCTATAAAAGAGGTCCGCCCGCTTTGCCCCTGAAGCACAAAGACCTTACCGGGAGGTAAAGACTTTGGCTTCTTCCCCGAATACGAGAGAGAAAATCAAAAAACCAACTCCGCGGTGCCACCGATCCAAACCTCGGCGTGGTTTGGCTGGTTGCATTCTCGTTTGTTTGCTTCAGGGAACCTGAAGGCCGTGCCAAACAAACTCCGAAAACCACCTTAGAGCAGGTTTTTTGATTAAAAGTAGGAGAAAAGAAAGTAGCCGCGCATCAGTTGGATTATGCTTTCCTCTCATTAGATTTCTAAGCGATTTTTATCGCCTTTATAAGGCGATAGTTGGACCGTTCAGGGATTTATTGAAGAATCATCATAGTGATAAATCTTCTCCAGCTAAGTTTATTTTAAAACAAATCAATTTTGGATATTATCTTAACGATAATAAATCCTTGATTAAGAGGCAATTGAACAATAACTGAATTAGTGGGATCCTAAATTTGTGGCCGAGAAGGAGGGAACCTTGCAAAAACCCCATAACAACAAGGAATTATTTTCTAATTACTACTTAGAAAAGAGATTGCCAGACAGAGATACCTGGCAGGAACCGAAAGGGCTAAAAGAAACCTACAGGGAATGTACCGTTTCAGGAAAAATGTCAGGATTTTGCCGTTTTCATAGACACCACTTTTGACCCTTCAAGATTGAACAACCTCTCTTAGTTTGTTGATTTTCTGCCGTTTTTCAAGTGTCTGTTCTTTCAACTTCTCTCTTCTTTCTTTGGCCTTCTCGGCAACTCCGTCTTAAAACTATCTTTGGAGAGGCCAGAGCAACCTCCTAAGTACAATCTCCTCCATCCTCGGGCATCTTGGAGGCGGCCTTTCCCAAGCAATCCACTCCCTAAAACCGCTAAAAAGGCTTTTATTTATCTCCTCATAGGTTCAACTCCTCCACCACCTGGTCCACGTTGTCCTGTGTTATCCCGCAATAATCCAGGGTTAAACTACTGGAGTTATGGTTGAACTTGTCCTGCAGCTCCCGCACCGGTGCCCCGTTCTTTAAGGCGTGGTAGCCGAAGGTCTTCCGGAGGGTATGGGTCCCGTATCTTCCCTCTAAGCCAACTGCTTCGGTCAGCTCGTGGATGATATCGTTTGCCCGTTGTCTGGTTAGCCTTCCGGCGTAGGTTGTAAACAAATAGTCCTCGGGTTCCTTTGCGGGGTTATGCTCAAAGTAAAGATCCAGTGCCTCCCTGATAGAGGTATTTATCCGATGCTTTCCGGACTTGTTGATTTTACCTTCTCTCAACCTTATGTGGTCGTAGTACTCTCCATTCTCCTTTCGTACGTCCTTTACTTTAAGCTCCAGGGTATCCCCAATCCGTAAGGCCGTGTTTAGCCCGATGGTCACCCAAAGCAGGTCCCGGTACTTTCCGTTACCTTTGAGGATCGATTTGATCGTTCCTACCTTCTTTTTGTCCCTAATCGGCTCGACTTTTTCCACCTTGTATACCCCCTCAAATTTGTTTACTTACAGTTAATATAACTCATTTAGTAAAATCACGCAAGTTTGGCCAACTGATGGAATCCTTACAGGAACTAAAGGAGATAGAATAAGTTTACTCAATGGTATTGTGTAAAGGTGGGTATTATGGGGATTTATAGGTGCGGTGCTGAGTGCCTCAGGAGTAGATATAACAATCGGGTGTTGCGGGCTAGCAGCAGATCCGGAGGAATGGGGAGAAGTTGTGGTGATAAGTGAGCGAAACCGGTGTCGGGTTTGAGTGTCTCTGACCGCGCTAGGAAATTTGCGTCCAACTACTAAACCTGAATATAGCTCAAGGTAGACCCCACTCGATAAGCGTACAGGATGCTCGGACGCCCCCTAATATTTTGAAAGTTGTCGGCTCACCATTATACTAAGGGTAGGTTTAATTGGTTATAGCTTAGGTGTGAACAGGGGTAAACGGATGTAAGGTTTGCCGAGTTCAAGTTGGGTTAATCCTAACCTACATTTTTTAAGTTTTCATTAGCTTTATTTCTTTGCTATTTAAATTTAGCAAACTCACGCAGAATCTCCCGTCCTAGGGACGGGGATGAATGCGAAAGTTTGTAGTTAATTTGAAATCGCGGTAGCGCAACCATGAATCCGGCGTAATACCCCGTCCTTTGGCGGGGATAGCCCGATTCAAGCGATTTCACTCCAATCTCTATTTATACCATAAGGAGGTATAAAACAATGAAATGGGGCGGAAGTTCTAACACAGTGGGCGAGAAACTAACTAAAATCGTCGGCAACCTATTTGGGGTAAGAGGCCTTTCCATTCTAGCGGCGATTACGGTCTTTGCTCTACTTATCGGTGCCGGATCGAAGTGGACCTTATAGTAACTTTTCGGTTTCTATAGACAAGGCGTGAAAAATGAAGGAGGTGGTGTAACAAATATCCTAAATAGCTTATCTTAAATACTTTCTCGAGTTCCTTAGTTAGTAATGGGAGGTCATTCTTGTCGATCAAAGCACGCGTTTACTTTTGGTTGACCACTGCACTTAGTATATACTTAGGGGTTGAATTCTTCAATTGGCACAAAATCCAAGGCTTTCCCTTTCTTGTACTAGGGTTTTTAGTTCTTATAGCCTTCCTAGGGGAGATTTATGAAGTAAAGATTCTTCCCAAGCATGCCGTATCCGCATCGACGTCAATATATATTGGTTCGATACTGATCGGGGGAACAACGCTTGGATTATCCGTAACTACCCTCTCACTCCTATTATCCGAGGCGGCAATAAGGGGGGAAGGTTTTTATAAGGGGGCTTCCCTTACCGCAGCGGTTCAGCGACTGACCTTCAATACAGCTCAACACGTAATTGCAATTACAGCTGCGGGGCTTTCCTTTCGCCTAGTCGGTGGTCATTCCGCCCCCTTCCTTACCGTTTACGATTACTTGCCCCCTTTAATTGGGTTTTTGGTATATACTCTAGTTAACACTTCCCTGGTTTCGGGGATAGTGACGTTGACGGAGGGCTCCAGTTTCTTCTATCAGTTGAAGATAAACCTGCGGAACCTGCACGTTCAAATCCTTTCTTTGGGAGCCCTCTCGATCCTAGTGGCCATAATTTACGAGAGTTCGCCTTGGAGTATCTTGTTGGTGGCGGCATTGCTTTTCCTCGTAAGTAACTCTTTGAAAGATTACGTTAAACTTCGGAAACAATCCAAACAGGCCTTCGAAAAGATCATGGACCTGCTGGGCGAACGAGATCCTTATACCTACAAGCATTCCGAGTCGGTCGGGGAGTTGACAAAAGCCATCGCCGAGGAGAGGAGAATTCCTCCCGAGAGAAAGGAAAAAATTGTCTCCGTGGCCCGAATACACGATATTGGCAAGTTGGGAATTCCCGACCGCATCCTGCTTAAAGAAGATGAGTTAAACGACGAAGAATGGGAGACGATGAAGAAGCATCCCGAGCTAGGAGCGGAGATAGTGAGCGAACTCGGTGTGTACGGTGATGCAGTAGATATCCTCAGGCACGAGCACGAGCGTTGCGACGGCAGCGGATATCCGGATGGTCTAGAAGGAAAGGAGATCCCCCTCGGCTCCCGGATAGTGGCCGTGGCCGACGTCTGGCACGCACTTCGGACGGAACGGCCCTACAAAGACCCCCTGCCCAAAGAGGAGGCGGAGGAGGAAATGAAGAAGATGGCCGGTGACAAGTTGGATCCGGAGATCGTCAACACCTTGCTTGCGTCGGTCAACGCAGGTAAGGTCCAAGTGAAAAGCTAATTCCCGCTCCCCCTCTGGGAGTTTGTCTTCCGAAGCCGGACCCAATTTTTTTGACTATTTAACGTGTCGAGAAACTGGAGCCCGCCGGGGAGTAGATAAGGCGGGCAATCCCGAGCCAGCAAACGTACCAGGTTCCTGGACAAGCCGCTGGGCCAGGACGGGGACGGGGCGATCCTGGCGGAGGTAATCGAGGGGGATAAAAGCTACTCTACCCAAAGACGGGCGGAGGAGAACTTCTCCCGCCGGAAGCTATACGAACCATGGAGCAAAAACTACCCGACCGGGAAAGACGGATGCTGATGCTCCGGTTCGGTCTGAAGGACTACCAGCCCAGGACCCTGGAGGAGGTGGAAGAGGGTCTGCCAGCTGCAGAACCCCGGGCCCTGGAGAAGCTAAGAGGGTCAGAGCCGGTTAGGAAGGCTACTCAAGATATTTAAGTCGCCATAGCCTTGCCGGGATTCTGGGACGGAGCCGCCCGGAAACGTCCGAACCATAAGACGGCGTAGAAAATGGTGCTAAACCGGCTGGTTTCTGAGGAGATCGAGCGTATTCTGGATACCTTAAACGTATTTCCGTCCTGGATAAGCCCCTCGAGAAAAAGCTTGCCAATACAGGGAGGAACTGAGGAAAGAAGAACCCTCCCAGGAGGAGTACATCAGCCGGCTGGAAAGCATCTTGAAGGAAGACAATTATCGGGGCTTTAGGCGGAAAGGACTGACTAGAACCCAAGTATTACCGGTTTAAAAGCAGTCTAGGGGTGAATATTAGAGTATACCGCCAATCACCCGCCGTTGTTTGACTCCCTTTTATCCTCATACATCTTCTCATCCACCTCCTTTAGGGCTTCCTCCACGCCCCTGTCCTGATCGGGATTCCATCGGGAGAATCCTATGGCAAGCGTTAGGGGAAAGTCTATTAGGTCGGACTCCTCGTTCCACGTCTCCAGCTCTTCCTCCAGTCGGTTTATCGTCCCCTCTACCTTTTTGGTCTCGGGCATCATTATCAGGAACTCGTCCCCGCCGTACCGGATTACCGTGTCGGCGTCTCGGACGTTATCTTCCATCAGGTTTGCGACTTCTTGCAACACCTCGTCTCCTGTCTGGTGGGTGTAGCGGTCGTTTACTTCCTTGAACCGGTTGACGTCGAGCATTAAAAAAACCAGGGAATTGTCGTAGCGTTTGCACCTTTCTACTTCTTTGCCGAGGGATTCGTTGAAGTGCCTACGGTTGTACAAACCTGTAAGGGGGTCTCTTATCGCCTGCTCTCTCAGTTCTTCTTCTAGCCTGATGCGCTGAACTCCTTCGTTTAAATGGTCGGCAAGTATTTCGGCCAGCAGGACGTCCCGCTCGTTAAAACTCCCTTTTTCTTTGGAGATTACCTGCAGATTTCCGACCTCTCCGATTGGGACGCTGATGAAGGATTTGAAGTCCTCGTTGGTTGGTTTTGCATCCGGGTG
>CAZYPS010000115.1:0-5746 GCA_964649445.1 uncultured Thermotogae bacterium
CAGTCAATTTGGAACTGGCTTTGTGGTTGTAGCGGACTCAAAGGCGTAGGGCGAATTGTCCGCTGGAAACCTCAAGGAAAGAGCTGTTCAGCCGGTTCATCCCCAGGACAAGCCTTGGGGTACCAACACTTACTTAGCACTTGATTTACGATCATAATTATTAATTCAAGCACAAAGTGCACAGTAAGAGCTGGAGGCCATTCTCAGCAATTTCAGTAAATTTTTATTAAATTGGCTCTCCATCCTCTGATAGATGGTGAATTTTCCGAGCGGAGAACCCTTTTTGGATAGTTTTGTAGCTTAGAATTCACCTTTCCGAACTGGAGCCTTCCGGGATTTCTGCTGAAAAACGATAATGATCAAGGTATAAACTTGCTGTTAATGATCCTTCCGGGATCCAGCGGCAAACTGTAAGAGAGATGAGATTTGTTCATTTAATGGTTCGGGAATTTTAAGCTGGGCTGATACTGCAGTTTGATGGTCGAATTTCGGTCCGAGTGAATCCAGTCGTGACCTGCCGGGAATTTGCGTCCAGTTCGGTGTGTTCAGAGTCTAAATAATTCTGAGAAATGCAAAGCTGGGGGAAAGGAAATTTCATCTCCTGAATCAATGGAATACGTCTGTTATACATATCACGCCGGACATCAGAGTTAAACTTCTCATAAATTGTTAAGAGCGCTTTGGGGCTATTATAAATCGCGTACGTTGACGGTTGTTTTTGGTATCAAGCCACCGATGACGAGCTGAGTGGTATTGCTGAAGGTAGAGCAAAACGGGGAAACGCTGTCTTCCCTCCCTGTATACTTATTGCTGGTGGGCTTATAGTCATAACGATCTTAGCCTTTAACTTCGTTGAGAGTGATCTGCGAGGCGCAGTAGATCCGTTTTCATAATAAGAGTTCAAGTTTAGGAGGTTTATATGCGGAAAATGTCTTCGAAACACTTTGACGAACCGGTTATATTCGATCCTGAAGAGTACGAGGTAGTATATACTCCACCATGTAAAGAAGAGGGATGCTGGACCGGAGCCCCTTCCGTTTTAAAGGACGACGAAGGAAGGTTCTGGATGGCCCACAGAAATAGGAATCCAGAAGTTCGGGGGTTTGCCGTGGTCATAAGCAGGTCCGACGATGGTAAGAATTTCAAGCCCGTAAACGAGATAGAGAAAAGCAAACTTGGCGTCCAGTCGCTGGAGAGGCCGGTGCTGTTTCGTAATTCGTTTAGCGGTAAATTCGAACTATATCTTTCGGCCGACCCTTTCCACTATGGCTGGCATCTGGTCAAACTGAAGAACGCCGAACTCCCCTCGGAGTTCGAAGTTGAGGATAGGGAGATAGTTTTTAAACCGGATCCAACCTCACGGGACGAAGCGAGCGTAAAAGATCCATATATGATTTCGGTGGGAAGGAAAAGATTTATGTTCTACATTGGCTGGGACCAGGATGGTGAGAGTCCGTATATGGCCACTTCGGTTGACGGGCTAAGTTGGGAAAGATCGGGGTCAAATCCTCTGCTTGAGAGATCCGGATGGCATTCCGGGCTAACCAGGATAAGTTGTATAATGCCGCTGGATAAGGGTTACATGGCCTATTATGAAGGTACCAACAGGGAGGAGTTCTTTAACCTCAAGACTGGCTTGGCCTATAGTACTGACCTAAAGTCTTTTACAGACCTGACGCCTGATGAACCGATATTGGAATCCCCCGCAGGAGGAAGACTGAGTACTTTGAGGTATCTCGACTACGTAGTCGAAGACGAAAGAATTCTCTTTTACTATGAAGCGGCAAGAGAAGACGGGGCACTCGAGCTCAGGGTATCGGAGACGAAAAAGTAGTAGTATAGTTAAATGAATAGGTCAGGTCATTTCGACACCTTTCTGGGTGGTATAGATCTTTGGAAGTAGGTATACCTGGGTGGATCAAAGAACAAGCTCGGTAAGTACTAAGTGGTGAGGGTCTATTCGTGCGTGCTTGGAGGCGGCTGGCGTTTTGAATCGGTCCGGCTCTCGATTTTGGCTGAATGATTTGAATATATCCGCAATAGTGGCAGTAAGTCGAAATCCGATATTGGGAGTGGGTCCTGACGGACCTCTAGATCGGTAATTCTTATTCCTATGGGGAATTCTTACGGATCCGAATAACCTCAATGGTGAAAGATTTGGGTCGTAAGTTATCTATTTTTCGCGAGGAATCTCGAACCTTTACTTTAAATTGTCGACGAAATTTCTCACCGATTCAGGTGGCCGCCCCAGACCCTTGCCACTTCCGGCCGACCTGTCCTTTGTCATTACCTTCTGGGAGTAACAATCTGGGTGGGCTTTTTCTTCCAATTCGACAAACTTTAATCCAGAGAATTCTTCAGAAAAGTCAAAAGCAACTTTAGCCCACAACCACCCAGGTTTAATATCTTATGATAGGAATAGGATAAACCATTAAGATGAGGCTAAGGGGCATGATTCTTTTCGAACTTAGTGTGAACTTATAATCTCGACAACACAGAACATTTTCGACCAATTTGACGGGTCGCTAAGCCAAAAGTTTAGATTTTTTCTGCAAACAGTTGAACCGTTATACTTATTTCGGTATCGGCACCGGCAATCACACGAATATAGGTGTAATGACGGGCAAACTCCCCAAAAATGGTGACATCTAAAAAATAACGGAGTTTTAAAATCGTCTGGCTTACACGATTAAAGCCCCTGAACCCTTGAAGCTTTTTAATATTCGGTGGGTTAATCCGATGCGGCTCTTGATCTATTTTATAATCTTAAATAGATTTAATTGAGAAGATAGTCGCTTTATGCTATTTTGTAGTAAAAGGTTTTTGTTAGTTTTATTATTTTACCTGGGAGAAGGAAACATGGATCAAAAATCAAAAAAAGCTTCGAGCGGTTTCAATGCCATCGTAGATTCCAAGAGCAAGAGTATGAAAATCGCTGAACAGATTATGGAGGCCATCAGAAACGGAGTATTCGAGGCCGGGGATAAGCTGCCCTCCGAATCCGATCTGGCCGAAGAGATGGGTGTGAGTAGACCTTCGGTAAGGGAGGCTTTGAGCGGATTGCAGGCGATAGGAGCCGTGGAGACCAAAAAAGGCTCCGGGACCTACGTCAGCGACCCAAATCCGGGTGAAGACCTGGGACGCTCCGGTGTTCTGATCCTGGAGGAAGAGGCCAACTACCTAGAGATAATGGAAGCAAGGGAGAGCATCGAAACCGCAGCACTTGAGATAATAATAAACCACGTTGACGTTGATGACCTGGAAGAGCTAAAAAAGATTCTAGATAGAATGAAGCAGCATGTTAATTCGAGGGAATACGAGAAGTATATGGATGCAGATCACGCCTTTCACCAAAGGCTGGTCGAATCGACATCCAACTCTTTAGTCAGAAAGTCAATGGAACCCCTCGTGAAGTCGATAGACGGTAGAGTATATAGAGAACTTACACATAAATACTATTTAAATGACGATTCACACATCCAGCGCTGCTATGGAGTACACGAATCTATCTATCAATCGATTAAAGATAAGGACCTCGAGGGGGCCGAAGAGGGTATGCACCGACACTGGACTTTGATGAAAGAAGCCCTCGAGGATTCCGACTGACCTTTCTCGTCTTTCAAGAATGGCTCCATATCGGAGCCACCGGAAAAACACCTGGATCAGAACCCGGACCTTTGCAGGATGACTCTAAAGATCGACGCTTCTTCCCTTTTCGCGGTAAGTGGTCAGAAGTTCTCTTAATCGATGGACGATATCCTGCCTTTCGAGCCACAAGTTGTTTGATTCTGTTGGATCTTTTTGCATGTTGTAAAGTTGCCCTTCGGGCTCCCCGGGTTTCGGTTCAACGATCTGAGGTTCGGTAAACCCACCGGAACCTCGCTTCAATACCATTTTCCAGTGGCCTCGCCTTATAGCCAAGTAACCACGTGAGGACTGATGAACAGTGGCTTCCCTTATCGGGCTGGTAAAGTCTTCGCCCCCAAGTAAAGAACTCAAGTCATAACTGTCGACGCCGGCAGTTCTGGGAAGGTGGGCTCCCGTGATTCCGGCGAGAGTGGAAATCAGATCGGTTAGACAGACTGTTTCGTCACTTGTAGTACCGGGTTCTATATGACCGGGCCAACGCGCAATTAGGGGTTCCCGGTGGCCACCGTCCCATATATCGGCCTTCTGCCCCCTCCAATCGCCGTTAGTTTTGTGCCCGTAGTCCTCGGCAAAGTCCTTACCGTAATACGAACTCGTTCTCCCTCCGTTATCGCTCGTTACGATGAATAACGTATCCTCGAGTACCCCAAATTCCTCCAGCACTTTTCTTACTTCTCCAACCATCCAATCCACCTGATGGACCATGTCACCCCTAAGACCCGCGTCGCTTTTACCCTTTAAGAAATCGGGGGGGAGGCACGGACGGTGAGGGGCAGAAGTCGGGAAGTATAGAAAAAACGGTACTCCAGGATTTTCCGAGAGGTGATCCGACAGAAAACCAGTTGCTTTTTCGGTGAATTTCGGCCCGACTTCATAGTCATCCCACCCTTCAACCATTGGTCCCTTCCGCTGTTGAGGATAATAATGATCCTTCTCTCTATCCGGGATTCCCACGGTGTGGTCGTTCTCGATGAAACAGTAAGGCGGGATATCGAGAGAGGCACGAATACCAAAGTAATAGTCAAATCCGCATTTCTGTGGCCCACCTTTTATCGGTTTGGAGAAATCGACCTCTCCTTCTTCGTTTTTCTGCCAGCCCATCCCCAGGTGCCACTTGCCCACAGCGGCGGTGGCATAACCCTGGCTTTTAAGCATAGAAGCAACGGTCTCTCTATCTTCGGATATGAGCGTGTCTTCGTAGTCGAAAATTACTCCTTCCAGATCCGTCCGCCAGCAATATCTTCCGGTCAAAGCCCCGTACCTGGAAGGGGTACAGACTGCCGATGAGGCGTGCGCGTCCGTGAATCTGACCCCTTCCTCGGCGATCTGATCCATATTGGGAGTGGGTATTTTCGAGTCCTCGTTATAACAGCCCAGGTCCCCGTATCCCATATCGTCGGCCATAATGAATACGACGTTAGGTTTTTCGGCGGAAAGTTTTCCGCCTTCATCTGTTTCGCTCATTGAATTCGTTTTTACCTCCTTTGACTGAATTCTGAGTTGGCTCTCCTGATTATAACAGGTGTCGGGTACGATTATAACCTAAAGGATTCATCTACGGGGAAAACCAGCTTGAGTTTTTGTCTGAAATACTATTGGAATTCAGTTAATTATTAATTAGAAATGGGTTTTGTGGGAACACTAACGGGGTTGTACACTGTGATATGCCCTACAAGTCAATATATTCATCCGATTTAACTACTGAGTAAATAAGGCTCAAATTTCTCAAAAGCTTTATACGCTGGATTCAACCAGCAAGTTAAATTATCCATAGGATATGAATTACTGTAACTTTCTTGTAATGCCTTATCACTCATATGGTCTTGGCGCAAAGCAGTTCGCATCTGCTCCCATCCGAACTCCTCTTGAGGGGAGAAAGAGGGGAGAAAATGCGTCCAGGCCGTTTTGAACGGCTAGAGTGGGCGCTGTGTGCCTTAATACGTGAGGAGAGACCTCTACCTCTTCCAAGTCTGCCTTCTTTTGAATCCTGGTAATCAATCTTTGCACGTTTCTCTTCTTTAACTTGTCCCCGTTGTGGTTGTGTCAATCATCTATAAGGGTTTTTCAAGGGCGAATGTCTAAGCTGTCGCCACAGCAG
>CAZYPS010000116.1:0-2076 GCA_964649445.1 uncultured Thermotogae bacterium
CAGTTCCTGGTTACGGGTTAAAAAACAGTGGGACGACACATGGAACAACAGGGCGTAGAAATTCCCCCGCTGTTTAAACCAAATATTGTTCCGATAACCATATAAACTCGCTGAACCAACAACTTGTTATGAGTCCCTCCTTTGGATAGGGTTACTGGCTGGAAATATTGCCAATTTCCCAATATTCCATTAACCTATTTAACACAAATATGACCAGCAAAGAAAAAAGACTGAAAAAAATATTCTGGGTCCGCGATAAACTGGAAGAACAATTTGGCCAGATAGAAAAGAATAGAACCAGAACCCCTCTGGATACTCTAATACAAACTGTTCTATCTCAGAACACTAACGATGACAACAGGGATAGAGCCGAGGAAAACCTCTGGCAGGTGTTTGATAGTTACGATGAAGTATCCGACGCTACGGAGAAAGAAATAGCGGATGCTATTAAGACGGCGGGCCTTCAGCACCAGAAGGCAAAAACCATAAAAGGAATTCTGACCGGGCTGCGTGATATGGGCGGCCTGGAACTCAATTACCTGGATGACTTTGGAGCAAAAGAAACCTGGAAAAAACTGATGGAATTCGACGGGGTAGGCAAGAAAACGGCAGCCGTAGTGTCTCTGTTTGCCCTGGACAAACCGATATTCCCCGTCGATACCCACGTCCGTCGCGTCACCTCTCGGCTGGAATTGATAAAGTCGGGAGAAAACCACCACGAGACTCTTACCGAACTGGTTCCCGAAGAGGACATGTATCAGTTCCACCTGCACCTGATCAGACACGGGAGGGAAACCTGCAAGTCCCGGAAACCTCAGTGCCGCGACTGCGTTCTTCTGGATCGCTGTCCCACAGGTCAAGAAAAATTAGAAATAGGCTGAGAAAAGCTTTTTTCATACAAACAAGGAGTTGAAGTTCCCACGACTCGGAGTTATAGTCAAATTGAACATGCGCCCGTAGCTCAGTTGGACAGAGCGACGGATTCCGGATCCGTAGGCCGGGGGTTCAAGTCCTCCCGGGCGTACCAATTAACTTTAAATTGGAATCAAATTAGTTAAATTTATTTTTCATGAAATTTCGAGACGTATAACCTGAAAAAACTTCTTTAATCCTTAATTACCTTCTTGCTTTAATTAATTGGAGGCAGTAGAGACCAGTGATGGACTGATAGTTAGAGGAGAAGTTAATGTAAAACCAATCACTAACAAAGAAGTCTCTACTTACTTACACTTACTTCCCTCTTTTATCTTTTCAAAAAGGTGAATTTTTATGTTAGAGGAGAAAAAAATCACTTCTCGCTCGAAGCTCAATATAGTTGCTATATCAATACTCGCTGCCCTGCTAGTTAGTGGCCTCGGCTTTGTCAGCTATCAAATTAAGACCTCCCTCGATCAAGAAATCTATGGAACTCCGAGAGGAGAAGTCGGGCAAAAGAATCCCTCCGATCTAGGCTACGACTACGAATCAATCGAGTTCACAAGCAGCAATACCACCGAGAAGAAGTTAACCATATCCGGCTGGTTTATCGAAGGAAGCTCCAATGACTGTATTATCCTGGCTCCCGGAAAGGGCAAGAGCCGGTGGGAACTCCTAGATTACGTGCCTTTTCTCCACGAAGCGGGGTACGACATCCTTCTATTTGACCCTCAGGGAAGAGGGAAAAGCGAGGGTGAGAAGTGGGGGTTCGGCTACTTCGAAAGCCGAGATCTAGTAAATGCTGTCCAGTACTTAGAAGAAAACCACTCGGTTCAAGATGTCGGTTTGCTAGGGAGATCCGCTGGCGCGACGGCTTCTTTGATGGCTGCCCTCGACAGCGAAAAAATAGACGCAGTAATTGCCGACTGTCCCTTTGCCAGTATCAAACTGGCTTCTGAAAGTTACGGTGATTACGAAAACAATCCACTTTTTGACCTTCTGTTTCCCCTTTACGGCCTCGGTGCCAATCGTGCCCTTGATACGAATATAATAAACAAGACGGACCTCACGGAGAGAATCAGCAACCTCCGGCAACCCGTATTTTTCATTCACGGGCAAGCCGATCAGGTCATCTACCCGAAGAACACAAAAGTGCTTTAC
>CAZYPS010000116.1:2176-5745 GCA_964649445.1 uncultured Thermotogae bacterium
AATCAAACAGATGTCATACCAACTCTGGCAAAATCAGGAAAATAACTTCTAACACTATTAACCAAAAATAAGTAACTGGGACTTTACTAGTGGATCCAGTATGTCCCGTGTGGTTTTTTTTAGAAACTTACAGCTGTCCGCGTTGTTCACATTGAGGGAGCAGCTAGATCGTAAGTTTTCAAACCTTCTTCCTTTATATCCCCTAAGAAGTACTACGCAATCGAGTTTTCTACACAAAAACAAAAATACTTATCCTAAACGGCCGTTTCGGGACTGAAAAGGGAACATGTATAGCCAATTAGCCAATCAATCCAGCTGTACTGCCAGTTTCCTTCTCTCCTGCAGGCGTGGTCGCGTTGCTGGTGGGATATTGTTACCAGACCCCAACGTTTTCCGGAGGCGGGTTTAGTCCTACTATCTCCCTGTTGTAGGGGTCGGTTACCATAGGAGAGGGACCTTCAATCTTAAAAAATGCCTGGCCGAACAATTCAAAAGTTAGCATGGCTTCACCTCCTTGCGGGGATATTTTAACTGAGTTGACTGAACTTCTTCACCAAATTTGCCCAGCAACTATGGAAGGAAGGGGGTGTTATTGCGAAATTTGTCGCTTTCCGCCGTCAAGTTGTTACTGAGGTTAAGCTGAGTATAATAAAAGTAGATGATTTGACTCGGATTTTGTAGCTTCGTTAAAGGGGGGATTACGATGTATAGAATTTTAAGTGGTGGTAGCAAAGGTGAACTGGAATTGAAAAGAGAACAAGCTTGCTCCGATAGTGAGTGTGTTCGAAAACTAAGAAACAATGTCCGAGCTGGGGACAACCAGGAAAAACAGGATAGTTTACTCTGCCGGATAAACCTAGCAAACCTGACAAAATAAAAATTTACTTGGTTTATTTTCGACGAAACCTCTGTCTTTCTTGAGATACTCCTTATTAAGTCCGGTCAAAAAAATCTACTTCATCGGATAAACTCAATATGACCTCTTTTTTGACTTCTAACGAAAAATTTGATACGTCCAACTTAATTCCAGCACCCATTGACTTTCGGAAAGAATGACAAATAGATTAGAGCAAAAGATAATATCATCATATATGAATCCTTTTTCACTTAAAGGGTCCATCAGAATATTCCAAAAGAGACTGGATAATTACTCCAATCAACTCCTCTAAAAAATAACTCAACTAGGAATGTTTAGTTTACGCCGACTCTACCCTCCTACACAAGCGCTTGCCCGTTCTAGTAACTAAACTTAATCGGAAATTGGCGAATTAATTACCTGCAATATCATCCAGTGCGTGAATTTGTGAAGATTAATTTTCTTAAAACCGATGTCCTAGATTAAAATTGCTAATAAAATCAATTTTATGTAAAATTAATTTGTAAATAGTTAAGGTGTTTTAAGGAGGTGGATTATAGTGCAAAATAAAGGTCCATTTAGGACTGGATTAATTATTATTTTAGGTTTCGTGCTTTCCTTAAGCTTATTCGGGGTATTCGGGGTGTCTCAGGATATAACGAGTTATGGTAACCTGTCTCTCTGCGATTACACCATACCGGAGACTACTTATCAGAATCTTGGTCTGGATTTTAACTATCACTTTTATGACGACCCTGCGGTAAATGACGAGGGAAACATAAGTCGAGGAAGCGCCTTTGGCAATTATGATTTGATTTACTCGAATCCCAATTACAGTTTAAACATGGACTCGAATGCCAATCTTTCGGTCTCACAAGATGAGCTAACCTACGACGCAACTGGAGGAGCCAGGTATAATGCCTACTTAACAGATACGAGTCTCTTCGGTTTTGGTGGCTTTAGGGCAAATATCTCCAGTAGCTTTTCCGAGGATTTTGGGCTCAAGATCCTCACAGGTTCGGGTTTTGGAAGATTCAAAAATGTAACTCCACTGATAAAAGCAGTCCTGATAAGAAATGTTCTTGAAAGAAGGCGGACCGTGACCAACGACATGTCAAGCGAGTTTGTAAAAGAGATTGCCCAAGTGATCGGCCAAGTTGGACCGGAAAAAAGTCTAGACGACGCCGTAACGGAAATTACCGAGTTAGTAGAAACAAACGACGAACTCGGGGCTGATGCCCTCGACGCTGTTGATGTATTAAGGATAAGGGAAATTGTTCGAGACGGGACCGAGCAACGCCTATGCGGCTGGGAAATTAGAGCCGGACTAGGTTACGAAGTTATGGACCCCGAAGGTGAACCCAGAGACTTCGTCGTAAATTCGGCAGTAAGATACGCAAGGCCATTCACTACTAACTCCCAGCTAACAATGGGGATGGATTTTACGTCCCCTTTTGAGTTAACTGAAACCTATACAATAAATGGTCAGGCAAGCTATACTTACCAGTTCCTCCGCAACGTCGATGCAAAATTTCAATATTCACTGCTATACCAGCAAGGTAATACTCTATATTACAACCACAATTTCTCGACCATCGCTGAAATCCAGATCCGCAGAGATTTATCCAGCTCGGTGGCTTTCAACTTGACTGACAATTCTGAATACGAAGAGATGACAAAAGAAGTCACTGTTGGGCTTTCTTTTTCTCTTTTGTAATTCAAACCGACCGCTCCGGCACAGGGGCTTGAGCCGCTTGGACGCTGGTCAATTCCAGTAGAGGCGCCCTGCCAACTCGTTATTCAAGGATATGCCTGACTGACCGCTGGCGGGGGCCGGGGCTACTTTTATTAAGAAATAAAGGGAGGTAACTACCATTGTACCCGTAAGGACAAATCTCGCCGCCTCATTCCATCTTATTTATAGCTCGGCCGAAGTTGAATGTCTGTAGAAATTAATACCTATGGAACGCTTTGATCCTCCTTGGAATTTTTTACTGGGATAATTTTGATTTTCCAGTTATTAAAGGAACTAAAACCAATTCGACCAGGGCTTGCCCTGACCCCCAAGGAATATAAACAGCCCCAACGAGGAGCTATTATTACCGTTCCTGGTATCACTCGGAACCGTCCACCGCGCAACTCAAAACCAACTAAACCCTTCCCGCGATAGCCCGGAACTAATTAACACCTTCTCCATTCCAGTTTTGCGATTTTGGTCATTAATAGCCTCACATCTTCAAATGCCCTATGCCCGAAAATATCTTGATTAAAGTTTCAAATCGGTGAATTACCCGTATCATTATATTGGATGAGAATTTACCTTTGAACTTTTGTGCGAGGAGGAATATATGGAAACCATCCCTGAAAGTATAGCTAGAGAAAGGATATGCGAATTTGGCCGAAAGATGTTGAAATCCGGCTTGACTAAAGGTACCGGCGGTAACATCAGTTATCGGCTTTCGAAGGAGGAAGTCCTGATAACTCCGACGGGTACCCCGTACCCCGAACTGGGACCGGGAGATATCTGCAAGGTCGATTACGACGCAAACGTAATAGAACCGACCGGCCACGAAACTTCTTCAGAAACTCCAATGCACGTCCACGTATACAATAAAAAGGAACGAGTTGACGCGATAATGCATACTCATTCACCTTACGCATCGACTCTTGCCACTGCGGGAAAGAGAATACCTCCGATATATTACCAAATTGC
>CAZYPS010000117.1:0-3334 GCA_964649445.1 uncultured Thermotogae bacterium
TTTCCAAAGCTATAAATTCATTTTACACAGTTACTTCTACACTATCTATTACCCAAAATAGTTCGCCTTACTTTTCTTGTGGAGTATTATACCGAACCGGGACCACAAAATTAACTTCAACTAGGCTGACAATTCCCCGAGTACCTACCTATCCAGCTCTGTTAATTAAGAAACCGATCAATTATCATTTTCTCTGAAGTGTGTTTACGGTCTTCCGGATGTCACGAATCTTACTGAACTGACCCTGTAAGAAAACGGAAACTTCAAAATTACGACACTAACCATCTTTGATATTATCGTAATTAAGTTAATTCGAGTTAATATCGAAAGTTGATTCGGTTTACGGGGTAAAAAAAGAAACCGGCTGGAATAGAATTTCGGGAGCCAACTTAGCTCGAAAATAGGTTAGGGATAAATCGGGAATCCGGTTTGCCCATAAAGGCTGAATTACAAACAGGAGGACTTAGCAAAATGGATAAAATCGTGGTTATGGACTTCGGAGGACAATACTCTCATCTAATCGGTCGCAGAATAAGGGACCTGGGGGTCTACGCGGAAGTTGTATCTCCCGAAACACCAAAGAATTCGTTTGAGGAAATGGACGCCCTTAAAGGGATAATTCTTTCCGGGGGAGCGGCGTCCGTTTACGCTGAGGCCTCACCAAAACCCGATAGGGATATTCTCGATCTGGACCTGCCAATCCTGGGAATCTGTTATGGACACCAGTTGCTCGCCCACATGGCCGGGGGAGACGTAGAATCGGGCGACGTGGGTGAATACGGAACCTCGACCCTCAGACTTCCCAAAAGAAATACCCAGTTACTACGCGGGCTCTCCGAGCAGGAAGAAGTTTGGATGAACCACAAGGATAAGGTAGATTCCATGCCGGAGGGATATTCGACACTAGCCTCGACGGAATCCAGTCCGGTTGCTGCCTTCGCCGATAATTCCAAACAACGTTACGGAGTCCAGTTTCATCCAGAAGTCACCCATACAAATAAAGGGGGTAAAATTCTTGAAAATTTCGCCCTTTCAATCTGTGGAGCAGCACAGGACTGGAACCCCCGGGGACTTGCTCCAAAACTGGTTAGCCAGGCCGAGGACTATATAGATAACAGAAGTGCGATAATCGGTCTTTCCGGGGGAGTTGATTCTACTACTGCGGCGAGGCTAGTGGGTGAAGCGATTGGGGGGAACCTTACCGCTATTTACGTAGATACTGGGCTGATGCGAAAGGGAGAAACCAATTCAATTAAAAAAACTTTTGCTAATTCTTCCCTGGAACTAAAGATTCTGGATAGAGAGGAAATATTTCTCGGTAGACTTAAGGGAATACAAGATCCTGAGGAAAAGCGAAAGATAATTGGGAACACGTTTATAGAGGTATTCACCGAGGAAGCCAGAGCCATAGGTGCAGAAGTACTGGTCCAGGGAACTATATATTCCGACGTAATAGAGAGTGGGACTACGACACACTCAGACACTATTAAGTCTCATCATAACGTGGGAGGACTACCTGAAAAAATTGATCTCGACATCTACGAACCACTCAAAGAGATGTACAAGGATGAGGTCAGGCAAATAGCAGATTCTCTGGGGTTACCGGACGAAATAATTAACCGACACGTGTTTCCGGGACCCGGTCTCGCAATAAGGATAGTCGGGGAAGTAACACCGGAGCGGGTCGAGATAGTTCGGGCCGCCAGCTCAATAGTAGAAGAAGAACTTAAGTCAGCGGATCTCTACGAGGACGTTTGGATGGGGTTCGCAGTTCTTCTACCGATTAAAAGCGTCGGAATTCAGGGGGATCTACGAAGCTACAAGTACCCCGTAGCTATCCGGATAGTCGAATCAGAAGATGCCATGACGGCTAACTTCGCACGAATTCCTTTTAAAGTTCTGGAGGAGATGTCAACCAGAATTACCAATGAACTCGACCAGGTCAACAGGGTCGTGTACGATATCTCAAACAAACCCCCCGCCACGATGGAATGGGAATAACGGCTTTTGCTACTTTGACTAGACCCTGATTGGAATAACCTTGACAAATCAAACTTATATTGCTATTCTAGTGATATGAAACTAACAGACAGAGACATTGAAATCATAAGATATCTAGAAGAGGATAGCCGGATGTCCCTAAGGCATATCGCCGGGGAACTTGACGTATCCCCAACTACTGTAAGCAACAGAGTCCAGAAGATGAAAGAGGAAGGGGTCATCGAAAAGTTCGGGCTAAAATTAAATCTGGATAAACTGGATTATTCCCTAACCGCAATAATAAAAGTAAAAGCAAAAAGTGATGACCTCTCAAAGGTTTTGGAAGAGATGGAGGCTTATCCTTGTTTAACTCATATCTATGAAACAACGGGAGATTTCGACGTCATCGGTATAGGAAAGTTTAAAAGCAGGGAAGAAATGACCGACAAGTTAGTAGATCTTGTCCAGAGCCCCCATATTGAGACGACAAATACTTCGCTAGTGTTATCCACTCTGAGAGAATACGATAACTCCGGGCTTGTTTAACATCAGTATAACCAGAAGTCTTAGGACATATTATGGCCGACCTTAAAAATATTAGGATATTTAGCGATCTAGACGAGCAGAGCCTCTCCGAACTCCAGGAAGAGGTGAAGAGCATAAATTACGGTCCGGAAGAGATCATCTTTCAAGAGGGTGCCCCATCTTTTGGGTTCTATCTCATCCACGATGGCCTCGTAAAGCTCGTCAAACGTACGTTAAGAGGAAAAAAACAAATACTTAAATTGGCCGGACCAGGAGAATACATTGGCGAGACGACTCTTTTTGACAAAGGTACACATATTGCTTTTGCCAAGACTCTTACCGACGTTGAAGTAGGTTTTATTGAACGAGGTAATTTCTTCTACTTCCTGGAAAAGCATCCCGAGATCGTTTTTCGGTTTTTCGCCAAAATGTCCGAAGAACTTAAGGCATTTCAAAGTAAACTCGCTGAAAGGTCCTATAACAGCAGCAAAGAAAGGCTGGCCCGTTTCATATTGCGTCTGGGCCGGGAAGGAATAGAACTCTCTCGTTCCGAACTAGCAGAACTCGCCGGAGTCTCTTCCAAGACAGCGATTCGCACGCTGGGAGAACTGGAGGACCGAGGATTTATAAAAATGCGAGACAGAAAGATCGATATACTTGACGAAGAAAGCATAGAGGAACTCGCTGCTACTTTCCCGATAAATCTCGACCAAAATCTTATCATATGAGCACTCACGCTCCTGAGTGATCCTTGTCCTTGCCGTAGGAAATTCTTTGTGTTATTTTTGGTGAGCGACGTTTTCCTCCTTGTTGGAAGGAGAAACCGGGT
>CAZYPS010000117.1:3434-5647 GCA_964649445.1 uncultured Thermotogae bacterium
ATCCTCCGAGCAAACAAGACTTCCCGAGAAGTCCTGAGTCACGAAAACGTAGACAATCTCCACCTCGCAGAGATAGTCCACCCGGAAGATCTCGACCTGGTAAAAACACAGTTAAAAAACGTCTTCAAAGAAGATGAGCGACGCCCGAGTGGTACCCGGGGTGGAATAGATGTCAGGTTGGTGGAAAAACCGGCTCCGGGGAACAACTCTCCATCGACAATACCCACCACTATGAAAGGCAGCAAGGTCACGGAACAGGCGGGAATACTTGAATTTACTAACAATAAGAAAATAAACAGACTGATGAAGAGACTTCGAGAATCCGGCGCTAGATACAGGTACCTCATAGAGGACGCAATCGACACCCTGGATTCCGCCGTGGTATTGATTGACAAGCAGGGAGAAGTCGTCTGGGTAAATAAAACCATGGAGGTTTTCTTTGACCTGGACAGACGAGAATTGATGGGTCTATCCGCCGAAAAGGCAATGGGTTATTATGTGGCTTCATTCGAGGATACGGAAGAATTTACCGAGGTTGCAAAAAACGCCCACAGAGAAAACTCCAGGGTAAACAGCCACGTTTGCTCCGTAACCAACGAATACGGAAAAACTCAGCGAATACTGGAATACCGCAGCATTCCTATAGAGACAGATCGCTACGAGGGAGGAAGGATTGAATACTACATCGACATTACGGAGGTAAAACAGCTGGAAGAAAACCTAAGAAGGCAGACCGAAAGACTCAAAAAGAGCAACGAAAAACTGGAGGAATTTTCCAGGGGAATTTCCCATGACCTGAAAGCCCCGCTTCAGACGCTTGAAGGTTACAGTCATATACTGCTTGAGGATTACGAAGACGAAATCGACGAGGACGGAATCAGGGCACTTCAGGCTCTTTCCGATACGACCCAAAGACTTAGAGACCGGATAGAAAGCCTGCTTACTTACTCCAGTATCAATATGGAAGACAAAGGATTCGATGAAATCGATCTAGCTGGACTCATCTCCGAATTACAGGAGGATTTAAAGTACCTCTTGGACGGAGTGAACTTCGTTGTTCCAGATGACCTCCCTATGGTTTATGGTAATAAGACTCTGCTGACGGAACTATTCAGCAACCTGGTCACTAACGCAGTCAAGTATAACGACAAGGAAAACCCCAAGGTAGAAGTAGGGTGGGAGGAACAATCGGACAAATATCTTATCTGGGTTAGGGACAACGGGATGGGAATAAAAGACAGGTACCTGGAAAAGATCTTTAACGTCTTTGAAAAACTCAACCCCCGGGATAATCCTGAAGGTACCGGCATAGGCCTTGCAGTATGTAAAAGAATAGTTGAGGAGCACCGCGGAGATATTTGGGCGGAGTCCGAGCTGGGCGAAGGAACGACATTTTACTTTACGTTGCCTGGTAGAAAAGAACAAATGGAGGAAAATATTTCAGGTAGAAAAATGACTGATGGGGTTAACTTTTCTCAAATGAAAAACTAGAATTTAACAAAAGAAAGACTCAGGAGGGTAAAATGGGCAATAAAAACAGGCTGGATATTTTACTGGTTGAAGACGAGGACTACGACATAGATTTAACCCAGCGAGCAATTTACAAAAGCGACGTAGAATCGAAGCTATTCGTTGTCAGGGACGGAGAAGAAGCGCTGGACTTTCTTTACCAGAGAGAGGGCTTCGATGACGTACCTAAACCCGACCTAATCCTGCTTGACCTGAACCTTCCCAAAATAGGCGGACACGAAGTGCTTGAGTCGATTAAAGAGGACGACGAACTAAAGAGCATCCCGGTCATAGTTTTGACGGTTTCGGAAAGAGAAGAAGACGTCGTCAAGGCTTATGATAGCGGAGCCAGTAGTTACGTCCATAAACCGGTCAACCCGGCGGAGTTTCGCAAAGTAATAGAAACCGTACAGGAGTACTGGAAAATATCCAATCTCCCACCGGAAAGCTAAAAAGAAAACTTTACCGGAATTTAGAGACATATTTCTTCCGAGGGTTAAACATCGTTCATTAACCTCAGTGATAAGGTAGATAAATCGACCCACCGCAAGTCCTTTTTTAGGACCAAAAAACCTTTATCGTTTTATTGCTAAAGATGATCCTAAACCTCGTTAATTCTGGTTAAAGCAATAGACAAGGCTGACTGGGGGAGGCGGGTATATATCCCCCGTTCCACTCACCATCTCGGTAGCTCCTGGATCCAA
>CAZYPS010000118.1:0-5464 GCA_964649445.1 uncultured Thermotogae bacterium
GAGGGAAGCAAGTACCAGAAGATATCCAAGAAGTACTCCAAAGTAAAGGATTTACTCGAATTAACGGATGAGCTTGAGGAAGTAACAAGTAGAATAGAGGAAAACGAAGAAATGCTCGAACTGGAAGACGATGAGGAAATGATAAACCTCATCCAGGGGGAGCTGGAAGAAAACAGGAAAGAAAAGGAACGACTGGAAGAAGAGATTCGAGATTTGATTATCCCCAAACCGGATGAAGACAAGAAGAACGCCATTCTGGAGATTAGATCAGGAGCGGGAGGGGACGAATCGGCTTTATTTGCTGCCGATCTGCTCCGACTTTATAGGAGGTACGCTGACAAAGAAGGCTTTGAAGTAGAGACGCTGGAGAACAGACCTACTTCCATAGGAGGATTTTCCGAGGTATCCGTAGCGATAGAAGGAGAAGGTGCTTTCGGGAAGTTCAAATACGAGAGCGGCGTGCATCGGGTCCAGCGAGTACCCGATACGGAATCTTCCGGCAGGATACATACTTCCACAGCGACGGTGGCGGTCCTGCCCGAGGCGGAAGAAGTCGACGTTCAAATAGACGAAAACGACGTAAGGGTTGATACCTTCAGGTCTTCGGGTCCCGGAGGTCAACACGCCAACGTGACCGATTCCGCAGTTCGGTTAACTCACGAACCGAGCGGTATCGTCGTTACCTGCCAGGACGAAAGTTCCCAACATAAGAATCGTAAAAAAGCCTGGCGTGTACTGAGGTCCAGGTACAAGGAAAAGATCGAAGAAGCCAGGGCGGAAAAGCGGGACAGCAAACGGAGGGGGCAGATAGGTCAGGGCCAGAGGAGCGAGAAGATCAGGACTTACAATTTCCCTCAAAATAGAGTTACCGATCACAGAATTAACTATACCACCCACAACCTGGAAGCTATCATGGAAGGCGAAATAGAAGATTTGGTAGCTGCTCTTGAGGAAGCGGAGGAAAAAGATAAGCTTGAAAATCTGGACATTTCAGAATTGCTGGAAGAGAGTTAGAATCTACCGTCGTAATCCCCTTTCCAAGCTTGCATGGTGTATCCATCATCCTTGAAAAAGGTAATTCAAAACAATAGAATATCCAGGCAAGGGTCTATAGCTCAGTTGGTCAGAGCGCACGCCTGATAAGCGTGAGGTCCCTGGTTCGACTCCAGGTAGGCCCACCAGTTTTTACCTCTCCTCCGATTTTCCTCGACAAAATTCTTAATACTTTGAAGGTTTTTCCTCGTCGAAGTACACAAGCAAGTCGGCAAGTGTAAACGATTGAAGGACCTCGGTGAACTTCTCGTAAATAGCTTTCCAGACTTCTAGCGTTGGGCAGTTATCCTCCAGCGGGCATGGATCGTCTTCCTCGGGTAGCAGGCAGTTTACCGGAGCCAGATCTTTTTCCTCCAGCACCGCTATTACCGATTTTACGGAAATGTCTTTTGGCTCTTTTGCTAGTTCATAACCTCCGCCTCGACCTCGCTTCACTTCGACAAGTTCCGCGTCCCTTAATTCCCTCATGATCTTTTCCAGGAAAGGCCTCGGTAGTTCGTACTTCTCCGCGATTTTCTTTGTAGAAATGTGAGTATTCTCGAAATTCTGCGCGAGTTCCGACATCGCAACTAAACCGTAACCGCTCTTCTTGGTAACTCTCATTGGTGTCCCCCGGTTTGATTAGTTGGTTATCTAAAACCGTTGTTCTTCTCTGTTATAACTTAGATACCCAATCCCTGGTCCACATCTTTTGTAGTCTCTTCGTTTGATTCTTCCAGTTTGTGCTGCAGTTCCGACACCGTTTCTTCCAGTTCCAGTTGCCTCTCGAGCAAGTACTCAAAGACATCATTTAGTGGATCGGGGATATCCGCATGGTCAAGGTTAAACTCATGCTCGCGGTCGGCACCCTCCGTCTTTATCTGAGCCGGTACACCTACGGCAGTACTGGCAGGAGGAATCGAGTCAGTAACTACGGAACCGGCTCCCACTATGGCACCTTCACCGACGGTGATCGGTCCGAGCAGTATTCCTCCTGCACCTACTTCTACGTTGTTTTCCAGGGTGGGGTGCCTTTTGCCGGAATCCTTGCTGGTGCCACCCAGAACGACGCCCTGGTACAGCAGAACGTTGTCGCCGATCTCAGCAGTTTCTCCGATTACTACCCCGCTTCCGTGATCGATGAATACCCCGCTACCGATTTTAGCTCCCGGATGAATTTCCACCCCGGTAAGTAATCTGGATATATGGGAAATAGCCCGAGCCAATAATTTGAGGTGGTGATGCCAGAAAAAATTGGCGATCCGGTGGAGCTCGATAGCATGTAGACCGGGATAACAAATTATTACCTCTGGCAAATTTCGGGCAGCAGGATCCCGGTCAAATACAGCTTCTATATCTCGGCGGAACTGATTGAGAAAACTCATTTTTACCTCTTAATCGATTATGCTATCCATTCGGTTATATATATGTTATCCATTCAATTAAATATTATTGTGAATCCGTGCATAATAATGGTACGAGAAGAACCCCTTAATTCCCAACTGAATTATCTTAGAAAGTTAAAGGTGACTTTTCAAGAGTAAAAAGGTCCACTTTTTCCCAGCCCTCAATCGAGCACGATTACTAAACTGTTTCGATACGTCCTGTCACGTTGCAGATCATTGTATGGTTAGCTAAAGGGAGAGTTTCTCGATTGAGTGCCGGATTGAAACTCAATTTTGGGGAGATTATAATCGCTTTCAGGTGATTTAATTGCCGGAGCTACCCGAGGTGGAAACAGTAGTTCAGGGTCTGTGTTCCCGGGTTAAAGATAAGTTGGTAGATGCAGTTGAGCTACATGACCCCGAATTGCCCAGGAATGTCGAGCCGGAAAGGCTTCTTGAAGAACTGGAAGGAAAAAGGGTTACGGATGTCAGGCGCAGAGGTAAGTATATCCTCCTCGAACTGGCTGGCGATAAGTTGGTCGTGATTCACCTGAGGATGACGGGAAAACTCCTGGTTTGTTCTCAGGACGAGGATACTGATTACCAGAGGTTGACGTTCTGGTTCGAAGGGGATGGAAAGCTTGTCATGGATGATCTCAGGCGACTGGGAACTCTGGATCTTTTAGAATCGGAAGACGAGGAACCGCTGGCTTCACTTGGACTTGAGCCATTCACTGATAGTTACAGGTGGGGTGATTTTCGGGAATTGTTTGATACGACTCAGCCGGTAAAATTGATCCTGCTTGACCAGCATAAGATAACCGGACTGGGAAATATTTACGCCAGCGAGGTCCTGTTTCGGGCCGGCCTTAGCCCACTTGCCCCGGGAAATAAGATAAGTGAAAAAGGAAAGAAAAAGCTATTTGAAGTCATTCCGGAGGTCCTTTCCGAGGCGATCGAAAATAACGGTACTTCATTCAGTAATTTTCGGGATTCGTCAGGTGAGACGGGGAACTTTCAGGATTTCCTTCAAGTCTATCAAAGAGAAGGCGAGCCGTGTCCGGCCTGTGGATCGGAAATCGTCAGAGTGGATCAATCCGGAAGAGGTACTTATTATTGCCCGAACTGTCAGGATAAAGGTTAGAGGTTGAGTACTTAATTTTACCGATCAACTACTGGGTGGTATCTTAATGGAAGGAAACATAGTTTTGACTAATATTTTACTTCGAGCTATAGATTGGCTGTTTCAACTGGCTTCTCTGTTAATCGTGGCCAGGGTCTTCGTGTCCTGGATATTTCCCAGGCGAAATCGGAACCCGATCGTAGATTTTGTCTATCGAACTACTGAACCCATTCTGGCCCCGATCAGGCATCAAGTAACCAGGCTCATGGGGTATAAAATGCCGATAGACATTACTCCCCTGGTGGCAATTCTTTTACTCCTGGCAACCCGTTATTTGCTGGTGAGGTCAATAGCCCTTCTCATCTAATCGTCCTTACTGCCTCGTCTCCGGGAAACCCACTTTTCCATTAACTCCTTCATCCTTTTTTCCTCTCCCGATTCAGTCGGGTAGTAATATCTTCTGTCCGTCAGGTTGTCCGGGAACACCTGGAGGTTTGCCGTTTTGTTCTCCATATTGTGCGCGTATTGATAGCCTTCGCCATAACCCTCTTCTTTCATGAGGTCGGTCGGAGCGTTCCGGAGTTCCTTGGGGACGGGCTGGTTTTCCGTCTCCTCGACGTCTTTTTTGGCTCTGCTGTAAGCTTTGTAGATTGCGTTACTTTTCGGTGCCAGCGAAAGGTAAATTACTGCCTGAGCCAGAGCCAGGTCGCATTCGGGCATTCCAATGACCTCTACCGCTTCTTTTGCCGCCACCGTGACCTGAAGTGCCTGGGTGTTTGCCAGTCCTATGTCCTCGCTGGCTATTCGGACCAGCCGGCGCGCGATAAAGACCGGGTCCTCGCCACCCTCGAGCATCCTCGCCAGCCAGTAGAGCGATGCGTCGGGAGAACTATTCCTGATAGTCTTGTGGAGAGCAGAAATTATGTTATAGTGTTCTTCTCCACTCTTGTCGTAGTCCAGGCTCTTCCTCTGGGCTGCATTCTCGACCGTGGAGTTATCTATTTTTTTCTTTTCGTCCGTCAACTTGCTGCTGAGTTCCAGCAGGTTTAGGGCTCTCCTCGCGTCGCCGTCGGAAAAACTGGCAATCGTATCTAGTGCTTCGTCCGTTATCTCGAATTCGCCCGCGAGCCCCCGCTCGTCCGTGAGTGCGTTTTTTACTAGCTGAATTACCTGGTCCCGGGTTAATTTTTCGAAGACGAAGACCTGGCACCGGGATAGGATGGCGGAATTTAGCTCGAACGAGGGGTTTTCCGTAGTGGCGCCGACAAACTTGACGCTTCCTTCCTCCAGAAAGGGCAGGAGAACGTCCTGCTGGGCTTTGTTGAACCGGTGAATTTCATCTATGAACAGGAGATCACGCTGGTTGGTGCGCCGAAACTTTTCCTGAGATTCTTTTAGGGCTTCCCGGACCTCTTTTACCCCGGAAGTAGCGGCTGACAGATGGACGAATTTGGCATCGTCCTGATCGGCGATAATGAAGCCGAGCGTGGTTTTTCCGGTTCCCGGTGGACCCCAGAAAACAAGTGCCCTGCTCTGGCCTTCCTTGATCAACTTTCGTAGGGGTCCGTCTTCCCCGATCAGTTTGTCCTGACCGATCACTTCGTCGACGGTCCTCGGCCTCACCCTGTCGGCCAGTGGACGTTTTGAATTGTCCTGACTTGCGGTTTCTTCGTCTTGAGTAAACAGGTTGCTCATATTTATCCAGTCTAATTATATAACCTTGTCAAGGTGAGGAACAGCCCGGAGGCTTCGCGGTACTATTGAAGGTAGAGTGGGATAAGGATTACGTACTCGTCGGCCCTGCCCCGTGAAGTGAAAGCCTTGAAAGGAAATACCACATTTAATACTATTCCTTTGCTCGTACTACTTAGGTCCCTAGCTCAACCGGCAGAGCACTCGGCTCTTAACCGAGGGGTTTCGGGTT
>CAZYPS010000119.1:0-5341 GCA_964649445.1 uncultured Thermotogae bacterium
GGAAGTCTCCTTCCTTCCTCCAGTCATCATTAAACCTAACTCTTTCCTGTCGACTGCTTCTCTATCGATTACGTCCACTATTTCTCCTTCGTAAATCACCGCTATTCTATCGGAAAGGCTCAGAATTTCGTCGAGTTTCATGGAGATCAATAAAACCGCACATCCATCCTGTCTTGCTTCGATTATGCGATTTCGTACGTATTCTGTAGCTCTGACGTCCAACCCCCGTGTCGGTTGATTTGCGACGATAATTGTGGGGTTCCTGGAAAGCTCTCGAGCCAGGATCAACTTCTGAATATTCCCACCAGATAGGTTTCTAAGAGGCGTTTTTGTGGAAGGAGTTCTGATATCAAAGTACTCCACCAGCTCTTTGCTTTTTCGGTCAATTTCATCGAAATTCATAAATAGTCCGTTCGAATATCTCGATGAGGAAACGTCTTTCAAAATCAAGTTATCTTCCACTGTAAATTTATCTACTGTACCTTCGGCTATGCGGTCCTCCGGGATATAGGAAAGACCCTGGTTTAACAGTGAGCCTGGGCCTTGACCGGTTACGTCTTTTCCATCAATCTTCATCCGACCAGATGTTGGATTCTTCAACCCTGATAGTATATCCGCCAGCATGGCTTGGCCATTTCCCGAAACGCCAGCTAACCCAAGTATCTCTCCCGCCCGGACCTTCAGATCGACACCTTTCAAGACTTCTACACCCGTTTCGGAGTTAGCCCGAATATTATCCACTTCCAGTCTGACATCCCCGGGCTCTTTTGATGGTAACTCTATGTCGAAAAGGACTTCCTGGCCAACCATCGACTTTGCTAGTTCTTTCTTTGTTGCCTCTTCCGTCGGCAAGGTCTCTATCACTTTACCGTTTCGCAGAACCGTTATCCTATCGCTTAGTTCGAGCACTTCGTCCAGTTTATGACTTATAAATATTATCCCGAGCCCCTGATTGGCCATCTCCCTCAAAGTTTCGAACAACTTCTCTGTTTTCTGGGGAGTTAATACCGCGGTCGGTTCATCCAAAATCAGGATAGAAGCGCCTCGAAAGAGTGCTTTTAAAATCTCAACCCTCTGTTGCTCCCCTACGGACAAATTTCTAATCTTTCTGGAGGGATCAATCTCCAGTCCGTACCTTTCACCCAGTTCAGTCAATTCCCGAGATATCCGGCCAAGATCGTGCCCGTACCAGTTTAACGATCGGAGACCCAGAGCCACGTTCTCCGCTACGGAGAAGGAAGGCACGAGCATGAAATGCTGGTGGACCATGCCTATTCCTCTGTCGATGGCGTCGACGGGAGAGCTAAAGCTGACAGTTTCCCCGTCTACAATTACCTCACCTTCATCAGGCGGGTATATGCCGTAAAGGACCTTCATCAGAGTGCTTTTGCCAGCACCATTCTCACCTAGAAGAGCGTGGATTTCTCCTGAATGGACGTCAAAATCGATAGAGTCGTTCGCGATAACCCCCGGGAATTCTTTCGTCACTCCCTTTGCTTTCAGTGTTTCCGCGCCTTTTTCCGATCTTTGGCTTTTTTTCATTATATTATTCGATTCCTGGTTTAATTTCTTGAATACAACTGGGGCACTTGCACAGGCAGCGCAGTGCCCCAGAATTCTTACCTTCAGTTTTCAAGACTGATTTCGATCTCTCCGGCCACTAACTTCTCTATCGTCTCTTCCGCCAGAGACTTTATCTCCTGGTATTCTTCCCCTGCTGCTTCTTCGTTGATAGCTATTTTTATTCCGCCGTTTTCCAGGGTTGCCGGGAAGATCCTGTCCCCGAGTGTACCTTCTTTAACCAGTTCAATCATCTTTTTAACGGGGCCAGAGAGATCCACTACCACGCTGCTTACGACTGTATTCGGTGCCAGCGGGCTCTGATCTACGTCGTAGCCCAACCAAATTACGTCCCTTTTCTTAGCTTCACCGACGGCACCTGTAACCATCTGTGAGGTTCCGGTTAATACGTCGGCCCCCGCCTGAATATGCGACTTTGCCGTCTTGGCTGCCGCCGACACGTCGCTGTAAGAACCGGTCCATGTTACTTTTACGTTGGCTTCTGGATTTTTCGCCATAATTCCTTGCCTGAAACCAATCATGTATTTTTTGGCATCTCCCGACTCAATCGGGCCGATGAACCCCATTGTATTGCTTTCGGACAGCTTGGCTGCAATAACCCCGTTTACGTAACCGCCCTGCTCAGCGTGGGGTTCGTAGGCAAAGATGTTGTCGATACCTCTATCCGAAAAGGTTCGCGCGGTTGATCCCCAGGCAAAGCTCGTCTCGGGAAAGTCGGGGGCAATATTCACGAGTTCGGCTCCGTACTGTGATCCGTGGGCTATTACCAGATCGAATCCCTGGTTGGCATAATCCCTGATAGCTGTAGTGGCCTCCGAAATGACGTACTTATTTTCGGAGTAGGCGATCTCCAGGTTTTCCTCACCCATCTCTTCCTGAATGGCGAGCAAGGAGTCGTACATGCTCTGGCTCCAGGCCATGTCATTCACCGTACTGGGCATAACCAGTGCGACACGAAATTTTTCTGATTGAGCGCTAACTCCTGTTGAAAGTAAAAGTGAAAGAGAAATAGCTAAAACTAATACTAAGCCAATTGAGAATTTCTTATCTAACATCTTTACCTCCTCTCCTGGGTCGAGTAGTAGATTGACAAACGATTAAACTTTGGATAGTTCCTCTATCACCCCCTGTTGCAAATTACCCCTCACCTCTTTCGAAGGGTTCGGTTAAGGCATCCGGTGAATAAACTCGCCTTCTTGCCATCGTGGCAAGGACGATAAGGATCACCACATAAGGAAGCATTAGCGTAAATTCCGACGGAATTCCTACCCCAGCTACCTGTAACCAGCTTTTAAGGCCGTCTATCCCGCTGAAGAGCAGACAGCCCAGAACCACTTGATAAACCTGCCATCCTCCAAAGTATACCAGAGCCACGGCAATAAACCCCATACCGCTGGTTAGATTCTGCTGGAAGACGTTGAGTACTCCAATGGATAGAGAGGCACCGGCGATGCTTGCGAGTATTCCGCCTATTGTAGCAGTTATGTACCTTACCTTGTCGACATTTACCCCGAGAGAATCGGCAGCCTGGGGTCTTTGGCCCACCGCCTGTATCTTCAGACCAAACGGGGTTTTGTTAAGGAAATACCAGGCCAGGGGAGCAAGTAAAAAGGCAGCATAAACGAGGGCATTCTGGGTTAGGATCTCACCCACTATAGGTATCGAGGAAATTAAGGGAATCGCCAGATCGGGAAAGCCGCTTATTGCTCTGACGTCGCCTATCGTGATTCCGAACAAAAAGGTACTTAAGCCCAACCCAAAAATGTAAACCCCAATGCCGCTAATCCCCTGCTCTGCCTTCAACGTAACGTTCAGGAATGCGGTAATTAAACCAAAGACAATCCCTATTACGATAGCTCCGGCTAGTGCCAGTAACAAACTCTCAGTAGTGGTAACTATAAAGAAGGCAATATATCCACCCATTAGCATTATTCCCTCAACGCCCAGGTTCAACAGGCCGCTTCTTTGGCCAATCGTCTCACCGATGGCCGCGTAGAGGTACGGAGCAGCGAACGCAAGAGCTGAATTACCGATACTGGCTATGATCGTTCCCATTGACTCCCTCCATTGTTAAGCTCAACTTGTTTCATTTTCTTCACTTGGCTCGGCTTTCTTGAAATAGTGCGTTCGCAGGGCTTCACTCCCAACCACAAATATGACAACCAGTCCGCTTATCGCCGTTATCAGAGCGGCCGGTACCTGGACCATTCTCTGCATGCTATTTCCACCAGTGGTTAAGGCACCGAAAAAGAACGAGGACGGTATAGATCCTAGCGGATGAAGGTGACCAAACAGCGCTGCGACTATCCCGTTAAATCCCGCACTACCGGTAAACCCGAGAGCCGATCCGGTTGTAAACATCCTGTGATAAACTCCGAGTACCTGAACTCCTCCACCCAGACCGGCAAAAGCACCGGCAAGGAAAAGTGCCAGCACCCTGTAGCCGTTCACGTTAATACCTGCACTTCGAGCTGCCCTCAGGCTCTCCCCGGTGGTTCGGAGGCGGAACCCTATAGTAGTTTTCCACAGAAAAATATAGGCTAAAATTGCCAAAAAAACGGCAATAGGTACGCCCAGATGCAGAGGAGTCTTTGGCAGCCGGGGAAGAAAAGCCTGCGATGGGATGTGCGCTGTCTGAGGAATGTAAGACCCAAGTTCTTTTTGTAGGGGGTCTATCATCGGTCCTCGTAGCAAGTAATTCATGGCCAGCCCGGCGATATAATTTAACATTATCGTACCCAGAATCTCGTTTACGCTGAAGTAAGCCTTGAGATAGCCCGCTATTCCTCCCCATATTCCTCCGGTAATAGAGCTAGCTAGCAGACATAAAAATATAAGCAACCAACCCGGCAGGTTAGGAAAGGCAAGCGCAATCGCGGCTGAAGTCAATGCCCCGGTAATTAACTGACCCTGCCCACCTATATTTAATACTCCGCCACGAAACGAAATAGTCACGCCGATGGCCACGAATAAAAGCGGGGTGGCTTTCACCACCGTATTGATTAGATCTTCCCAGCTTCCAAAAGCCCCCAGGAATAAAGCCCTGTAAGCCTGCAGCGGATTTGCACCAACACCCAGCAGGATTATTACTCCTATCAAAAGAGCAAAGAAAACCGCTATAACTGGAGCGAATCCAGTTAACTTTCTAGCAAGCTTTTTGGCATTCATCTAGATACACCCGAGAGTATTCTTTAAGACCTATCGAATTTTATTAGACTAATTATATAGAAAAATATGAACAATTTAAGAAGCAAATAGGTGAAAATCACAAAATTTTTAGGTCAAATCGTCTGTTATTTGTTGAATTTACATCACTATCAAAGCTAAGATTCTATTTTTAAAGTACCAGGACTAAAAACGGAAGTTTGGCAAACCAATTTGGTGATCGGGGGGTACGGAATTGCATTTAAGTTTTTGTTTAATACTTTGGGAGTAGGAGTATCGAGCCGGGTAAGGCTTTAAGATATTTGTGGGGTTAGTAGGATATTCAGAACTAGATCACGGTTGCTGAGAATACCCGGGATATTTTTTCGACCTAAGTTTTTTTATTTCTTATTAGACTGAAGAACTAACTGGGTCTTCGAGCATTATCTTCTACCAGAGATTTAAATGTGTGCAAGTGCCAATATTTGTTCTGGGCATTTGTAACTTCATGGACCTCGTCCTATTCTATGAGGTGTTATGCAAAGGGTATTTACCTCCGAATTCACTCGTGCACGAATTGAGGCAATATTCAACACGAGAAAATTCGGCGATAGAA
>CAZYPS010000120.1:0-5250 GCA_964649445.1 uncultured Thermotogae bacterium
GCTAACGTCTCGGGTGGTGAATGAGTTGAACCGAAAAATTCCGGTATTATCGTTACTAATTATACTTTCCGTGCTGGTATTTTCCATTTCAGGATCCGGAATCGATTTAGCTAAAGACGAAGCAATTGTTTATTACAACAAAGCCTGTGGTGCCTGCATGAAATACATCGAAAATGATTTAAAGCCAGCTCTTACCGAAGAAGGTATATCGCTAACTAAAAAGGATTACATAAACGATCCCGGGGCGAGACGGGAGATGAATACGCTTAACGATACCTGGAACGTCCTCCCCGAACTACAGTCACATCTGGTTACGTTTGTCGGGGAGAAACTCACGCTGCAGGGACATATACCGGCTCGTACTTTAGACACTTTATTGAAAGAGAGCCACCTGGAAGATATCGATAGGTTCCTGGTTTATCAGGACGAAATGGACAACCCCACTTCTTACAAAGCCTGGGCTTTCCGGGGCGAGCCGAAAAAGTACTCAATAGAGACCCCGATAACGGAATACCTGAACTGGTTTAACGAGAATAAAGATTCATTTGAGCCTGTTACACCGACTCAAAGTTCCAGCCCAAAAAAGCTGGTTCCGCTAATTCTAACTACCGGGCTCCTGGACGGAATAAATCCCTGTGCGATCGCAGTTTTGTTGTTTTTCATAGCTTTCTTGTTTTCCATGAACAGGGCAAAGGTGGAGCTGGCGAAAGTGGGGCTGCTGTATATTGGAGTAATCTACCTCACGTACCTTGGTATCGGTCTGGGCATCCTCCGGGCATTCGTTTTTACCGGTGCCGAACATTTAATGGCAAAGATAGGCGCGGGTTTACTTCTCGTCCTCGGTCTGGTCAATATCAAGGACTACTTCTGGTACGGAAAGTGGTTCAATTTGAGCCCAGGAGGTATATTTCATCAAAAAGGGAAAGAATGGTTAAAGAAAGCCACTTTACCTTCGACAGTGGTCGGAGCTTTTCTCGTAGGACTCTGTACATTCCCCTGCAGCGGCGGAATTTACGTGGCCATACTTGGGTTGCTTTCCACCCAGACGACTTACTGGAGCGGACTGGGTTACATGTTGCTCTACAACCTTGCCTTCGTCGTTCCGCTTATAGTGATATTACTCGGAGTAGCAAACAAGAGAACCGCCGGGCGGTTGAGCAGATGGCAGGCCGGGAACAAACGGCAAATTAAATTGGTCACGGGACTAATAATGGTTAGCTTGAGTATAGGAATCCTAATTTGGCTATTTTAACCTACTGGAAGGGAGGTAGTAATCGCAATGAACCTATCGAAAAAGACTATTTACATCGTTAGTGGAGTAACCATAGCCAGCGTAATACTGGCTTACTTCCTGATTTTCGGTTTTGGAAATAAAGGAACGTTCGCCGGCGAGATAGTTGTAAGGCCGATGGAATACGATCTGGGTAACGTACCGTATGGTGGAGGAATAGTTCAACGGGAAGCAAGGCTGGAAAACAGAGGAGATGAAGATCTAAAGATAACCTCGATCAAGACTTCCTGTGGGTGTACAAAAGCGCAGATAATCCATGACGGAAACAAGAGCAAACAATTTGGAATGCATCCCAACACGCTAACCTGGTCCGAAACCATACCTCCGGGAGAAGAAGCTACTTTAAGGATCCTTTACGATCCGGCCGCTCACGGTCCCGAGGGAACAGGTCCTTTCCGCAGAGCTGTCTGGATTGAATCGAGCGATACGGATCAGGAAAAGCTCGAAGTTAGAATTCAAGGAAGTGTAGTCAAATAGGGTGACTTGATAACGGGCAGTCAATTTCCCCCCGGTTTTACCGGCTAGCTGACTTATTCGGAGAACCGGCAAATGAACCCCACGGGAAAAACAACCGAGCTTGATCTCCAATGGGTTCCTCAAATCACAATTGTTATGGGGTTACAAATTACAGACGACCCGTTTCCAGGAGCAAATTAGTCAGTTAACCGTGTACCAGCAAAGCGGATACGAAATAAAAGCTAGGCTACGAGGTCGAGGTGAAAACAATGAAGACACTGGAAGATAGATCGAACTTAAAAACTAAAGAGGACATTCTGGAGACCGTAGGCAGAACGCCGATCGTTAGATTGCCCCGGATCGAGGAGCATTTCGATCTTGACCCCGATTTATTCGCCAAACTGGAATTCTTCAATCCTGGGGGTAGCGTTAAGGATCGCATAGGTCTATCCATGTTTGAGATGGCCAGGAGGAAGGGTCTGATTGATGAAGGCGGTGTTATCGTCGAGCCCACTTCCGGAAATACGGGAACGGGCCTGACAATCGCCTCCAAACGGTACGACTGCCGAACGGTATTCACGATGCCGGAAAAAATGAGTCGAGAGAAAGAACTTTTGCTCGGAGCATTCGGAGCCAGGGTAATTAGAACCCCCACCGGAGTCTCCCCGGATGACCCCAATTCCTATTATAACGTAGCAAAAGCCATCAGAAAGCTGATCTGGAAGAAAGTCGAAACAGTAACCGATCAGGAGTTAAAAAAGATAACCGACAGGGTTCAGAAGCTGGTCGAAGGAGAAGAACTGGACGAACTCCAGAAAATATTAGAAATGGACGTGAAGCCTTCGCCGAACGCATACACTCCGAACCAGTACGAAAACGAATACAACCCCGAAGCCCACAGAAAAACTACCGGCCCGGAAATTCTGGAACAGCTGGGAAACGATCTGGACTACCTGTTTGCCGGAATGGGTACGGGTGGAACGATTTCGGGCACGGGAGAGTTTCTAAAAGACAGGATTGGTTCAAAGATCATTGGGATAGATCCGGAGGGGTCCATAATAAGTCTGGTAAAAAGGGGTATGGACGAGGAAGAAGCGCGGGAAAAAGCGGAAACCTATCTCACTGAAGGAATTGGCGAGGACCTTATCCCTGAAACAACGAACCTCGAAGTTATCGACGAGATCGTTAACACGAACGACCAGCTATCCTTTTCTATGGCCAGGTTCCTGGCACGAGAAGAGGGCGTATTTGCCGGGGGGTCCTCGGGAAGTGCGCTTTACGGTGCGATAGATTACTTGAATCAAACCGAGATTAAAAAGGGTAAAGCTTTAGTGATCCTCCCTGACACCGGAAGAAACTACCTCACGAGGATATTCGACGACACATGGATGAGAGACAATGGGTTTGAACCGGACGATGAAAAGGTACTGGAGGAGATAATATGACTAATGACGGATTTTCCACCCGAAGCATCCACTCGGGTGAAAGCCCCGAAGATACTAAAGCGGGTGACGCCATATCACCAATTAACCTCTCTACGACTTTTGCCAAAGATAGCCTGGAGGGTATAGAAGACGGCTACGTCTATTCCAGGACGGGTAACCCCACCAGAAACCTCCTGGAAAATAAACTGGCCTCACTCGAGAAAGCGGAATTCGGATTGGCTTTTTCCTCCGGCATGGCTGCAGAAACCAATATCCTGCTGGCCCTGTTGAAGGCAGGTGACCACTTCCTGGCTTTTGACGACCTTTACAGCGGGACAAAACGCCTCTTCAACCAGGTAATGAAGAAATTCGGCCTGGAATTTGACTACGTCGACGCCACCGATCCCAAAAATATAAAAAATGGGGTAAAAGAGGCTACCAGAATCCTCTGGCTGGAGTCGCCGACCAACCCGTTGATGAAGCTTTCGGATATAGAGAAGATATCCCGGATAGCTCGCGAGAAAGGAATTGTGGTCGTCGCCGATAATACTTTCGCCACCCCGTATTTCCAGAAACCCCTAACCCTGGGAGCCGATATCGTCCTTCACAGCCTAACTAAATATCTCGGGGGTCATTCGGACGTAGTCGGCGGTGCCGTTGTTACAAACAACGAAAACCTTAACGAGAGGATGAAATTCCACCAGAACGCGGCGGGGGCAATTTTATCCCCATTCGACTCCTGGATGGTCAACCGAGGCCTTAAAACGTTGAAACCGAGAATGGAGCTACATCAAGAGAACGCGACTAGAATAGCTACCTTCCTGGAAGATCACTCTAAAGTAAAAACAGTTTATTATCCCGGCCTGGAATCCCATCCTCAGCACCAGCTGGCGCGGGACCAGATGACGGGTTTCGGTGGCATGCTTTCCTTTGAGATAGCTGGAGATTCCGAAAAAGCCAGTACCTTCGTGGAAAGCCTGGATACTTTTGCCCTGGCCGAAAGCCTGGGCGGGGTCGAATCGCTTGTAGAAATCCCTTCTTTGATGACTCATGCCAGCATGAGTGAAAAAGAGAGGAAGAGCATCGGCATCAACGACGGACTCATCAGGCTTTCTCCCGGAATAGAAGAGTCCGAGGATCTCGTTGCGGATCTTAAAAGAGGTCTGGAAGAAATTTAATAAATTTAAGGTAAATACTACCATTCCAGTCCAGATCTTTCCGGCGCCATAGGGTCAGTATTCTATTTTATCTCGAGCGAAAAGTCAGGCCCCTTCGGGCAAACCAACCACAACCAAACCCCTGGCCACTCCAGTTATTATGAAAATCCCGGTAGTAATCCTTGTCAGGAGTACAACAATTGTTATAATAGTTAGGCATACCTAAACTTCTGGGAGGATAAAATGTTATCCAGTTTTTTAATAACTTTCAGAGAAGGTTTGGAAGCTGCATTACTTATTGGAATTATGGTGGCTTATCTCTCCAAGATAGATCAGGGAGAGTTCAATAAATACATTTACGCCGGTGCTGCGGTAGCGATTGGAGCAAGTGGTCTGCTCGGGTGGCTGTTTTTCTCAGCCGCAACTTCACTGGGTGAAACCCAGCAAGAGATATTTGAAGGTGTGGCTTCACTTTCAGCAGCCCTGGTCCTTACGTACGTAATCGTATGGATGGCCCGTTCTTCACACGTAATCAAGGATAGAATAGAACAAAGGATTGATACTACTCTGTCCCGGGGTAAGCTTTTCGGTCTGGTGACCGTTGCCTTTCTCGCCGTTTTCAGGGAAGGGGTTGAAACCGTACTGCTGGTGGGAACACTTGCGGTACGTTCTCCTTACAGGACGGTGATAGGTTTCGGCGTCGGCTTGTTCGTCGTGCTTGTTCTCGCCGTTCTTGCGTTCAGAGGAGTATACCTGCTCGATCTGGAAATATTCTTCAAAACCACGAGCGTGGTCCTTGTCATTTTTGCGGCGGGACTGGTTGCTTACGGGGTCCACGAATTAAACGAAGTCGGGCTGATACCTCCCGTCATCGAACACCTCTGGAATACCAATTTCATAATAAACGAGGACGGAGTTTTTG
>CAZYPS010000121.1:0-5247 GCA_964649445.1 uncultured Thermotogae bacterium
CGTGAATATCCAGTGGTTCGGAATGGACCAACAAATAAGCGTTTACCGCTTTATCACCTTTTCTCATTCTCTTTTTTAAAAGTTCTTTGATATCTGCTTTTAACTCGTTCTTATCGGCGTTTTTTCTTTTGAAAATCATAACACCCTCCTCGGGAAAAGATCATTCGATTCCCTTTTTGGTAAATTCTTCAATTTCCTTCATAAAGTCCTTCATCTCATCCGCGATAACGTCTGTATTTTCGTGATGCACGTAATGTCCGGATTCAAGTAATTTAAACTTTCCGTAATCAGTTTTTGACACGTATTGAGACAATTCTTCCTTCCAGGTTGGGATAATATCCACGTTGTTCTCAGCAATAAAAAAATACATGGGGGTGTCAAAAGGAATACCATTTGCTTCGACCTTCCTGGCATTTTCCTGAATACGATTTATTTCAGCCAGCATGGGTTTTGTCAAAGCACTTTTGTAGAAAATCGCTTTAAGTTTTTCTTTATCTTCTTCCGACAGTTCTTCTGATTTGAGCAGAGGGAGGTTTTCTTCTAATCCCGCTCTACCCATGAACCTGGTTAAACCTGTTCTCGACATAAGATACGTAAGATATAATTCACTCTTCCGGGGTAGTTCAAAGGAAGGGTTCAGGTAAACATCCGGAATCGCCGGATCGAGTCCTATAATTGCTTTTACCTCGTCTGGGTATTTTTGAGCCCAGTAAATTGCTTCCAGACCTGACATCGAATGAGGGACAAGTACAAAGGGTCCCTTTTCTCCTGCGATGTTTAACGCTTTTCTCGTTTCCGCGAGAGCTGTATCGATGTCCCTTGAACGTGACGACCCTTCGCTCCAGCCATAACCGGGTTTTTCTACTAAGGCGATTCTATAGTCTCCCGTCATTCTTCTCCATAGAGGCTTAAAATCTATAGTTGGACTACTCGTGCCGGATCCGGACATAAAAACGAGCGTAATTCCTCTTTGCCCCTCTGTATATACGTGCATTCTGTTATCATTTATTGAAACTAATTCTCCCGGTGGTGGGTAGGCTTTGGCTTCCTTCCTCAGTTGATATCCATGATATAATCCGGATAAACCCAAAAGCCCTACTACTATTACTACACCAACCAATAAAATCTTACCAAACATCTTCATCTTATCCCTCCAGCACATTAATTTTACTCATCTTTCTTCCGGTACTATAATCGCTCAATTTTCGGGAAAATACATCCGACATTTGTCTCGGAGTTGGTGATATCTTCCGCCGTTAGACGTGGCATTTAGAGGCGTTATTCTTATCTAAATAACCGGATTAATAATCAAAATTTGTATAAAAGGAAAATCAAATAATACTCAACCGGCTCTTAAAGGAGGGACTTCCCGACGAAAAACAGGCTTCTTGTATACCGCCTTATGGTTCCTGTGTATTGGTTTATTACCAATAGTGGTTGCAGTAATGGCAAATGGAAAACCCGGTATTGGATGGCTTTTCATCGGAATATCTATACTTGTCTTTTTGAGTTTACCGGAAAACGACTTGTCACAGAAATTTGGCAATATATTGAAACTAATCTTTGAAGAAAGGGTCAATTTACTCAGAGTGATGATGGTATTAATGAAGAGCCGAACAAAGATTAAATGAAAAGAGGAGACCCTGTAAAATGATTAAGTGAAGCTCATAATTTTCTGAGAATAGAGAATAGAGACAACCCGTCAATCACGACATCTTTCCAAAAATCTAGGGGTCTCCTAATTTCATTAAGGCAGATAACAGCTACCGAGTTTAATCATTCCAGGAGAGCTTTAAGGTAGTCCTGTATACGGTCGTTCACTTCATCAAAATCGGGTTTTGAGGAAGTCAACCTGTCTAAAGCCTTGTCCCAGTATGCTCTGACATCTTCAGACTGATCGACTAATTTATCCATGCAAAGTTTAACTTTCCTACTCGTAGACTTTTCTATCAAAGCTTTTCTTATCCTCTCTCTGTCGAAATTTCTGGAAGTAATCAGCTTGTAAAGATCAAAGTAATCTCTGGCTCTCGCCCTCTGGAACAGACTCCTCAATTTTTCCACAAAAATCTCTTCGACTTGATAAACTTGAATATCGAATTCAGATGTGTCTTCAAAGCTGTGATCTAAGGTTTGAACCTCAAAATAAATTTCTTCTCCAGCAAAAATGTCCAGATTGGTTGTATTTTTTGCTGGAGAATCGCATCGTACTGTACTTTTATCTGAGCGTAGTCGGGATTAGTATGGAAACTTCTGATTGTGAAATCTATCCCGGACTCTTCAGTGATCCTACTCAAAGCTTCTTTCAACGTTGCCTTTAAATTGTCGAAATCTTCAAGATTCTCTTTGAAAGTGAAGTCTAAATCTTCCGAGAAACGCCACCTCTCAGGAAAGTGAATCTTGCTTAATGCAGTCCCACCTTTAAATACCAACTTGTCCTTAAGTTGGCTGGTAAATATTGCTCTGAGAATCCAGGAGTTTACGTAATCTTTTTCTGTTAGACCAACCCCTGAATTTTCTTCTCTTGCTAACGTTCGCAACCTGGATTCCGAGATCATCCACCTTCACTCCATTGCAGAATTTTTTTCTTTGGCACGTTTACCTTGACTCTCCATTTTCTTCTCAGCGTTCCTTCGTCCTTTTTAGTGGGGTCAAGAATCGCAAACCCCGTTGTGAAGTTATTCTTAATTTTGTCTCTCAATCCATTTGGTAGTTCAATCTCCAGTAGATCCAAGAGATACAGCAATCTCTTCAGCACAGAACCGTTATTTAGCTTAACTGCATCCCCTACAAGTTTTTCTTTGGAAATATTGTTTTCTGCGTTCTTAAAAGCTTTGCTGGCCTCTTCCAGGCCTCCGCTATATTCTAAATGGTCCAAAGAGTCTATTAGAGTTTTCTCCGGAGAGGAAATATTGACTTGTTCTCCTGACAGAGAGTAATCTTCAAAACCGAAAAACTTCTTTTCGATCAGGGTAACGAATTTGTAGTCCACTCCGTGCAGCTCCATATCATCTTTTCTCATGGTAGTTGCTACGAAAACCGTGTACGGTACCTGTTCAGTTAAATCATGGAAATTTAACGCGCTCCAGTAACCAATATAATAGGGACTTACCAACTGGGAGGCGATCAGAAATTCATGTTCCGTATATAATCCCTTCTCTCCTGCTTCCAAAGGTACTATAAGGTATTTTCCCCTCTCAACTCTCTCCAGCCATTTTTTGCGGAATAAGTCACTGGCTATCCTCTTTGCGTTGTCGTGGGAGCACTCAATCGTATTTTGGATATCTCTAATAGTGACGAAGCGTTTTCCTGATGAAGCAAGTTTTGACAACACATTTGTTTCTTCTTTTGAGAGGCCCTTTTTCAGACCTTTTCCTTCCTTTTCCATAATACCTCTTTATTTTATCTGTTATAAAAGTTTCGTAGTTAGTGATTATTTCAATCACTTCAGTTACATAAATGTTAACAGTTAGAGGGCCTTAATCAAACTTCCTCCGGGCCCTCGGACCACTAAAATTTGAATTTCAAAGCGAAGAGGAACTTTTATTAACTCCCGGGGAGTACCCCGTCCTGTGGATGAGGATGAATCCGAAAACATGTGAGTAAATTGAAATCTCGGTGGCGACGCCATGAATCGGGTATAATGCCTTGCCCTTTGTGTAGGGATAGAGCGATTCAAGTGAATTCTTTACTTTTTCTGAGTGTGTTTCCCCTTGTTTCCTTTTCTTTAACCGGGGGCGGTTAGAAGAGGCCGGAGGGCCCGTGGTTACGATCGCCCTTACATTGTTTAGCCTCAAACAGAGTTCTAACGAGAACTCCAGCATATGGCCACGGACAGGTCAGGAAGCTCCGAACTTGAAACCATTCTTGTCAGTGGTGCACGGCCCGGTACGCTTATAACTTTTTGTTTAAGGCGAAAATACTGTCCTCAATCATATGTGGAAATGAGAGCGTTGCGTCGGGTAAATCTAAGTAATCGTTAAATAACCCCGCCGCTCCCTCGGTCAGACATTCACCGATAATTCTTTTTCCAAGCCGGTCCGCTAGCTCTAGGGCCATTAGCTCGCCCAGAGAGTAAAAGGGGCCGTTCGACCTCAACCCTTCAGTCAACAGTTTTTCCGCAGCTTCGAAATCCCTGTGTTCATATATCTCATCGTGGCATTGGGCAAGTAGATCAACTCCACTTTTTGCCTTCGTCAACAGTTGTTCCTCTCCAAACGAAGGACCAAATTTATGCCTGACGAGTTCCCCTGTTCCTTCCAGGGAGATGTAGGCAAGAACTTCGTAGAATTTTTCGTCACAATCATCTTCGAGTAAACTACTCGTCAGTTTTTCCAGACTTTGACTTCCACCATGGCTGGCTGCGCTTTCAGGCCAGAGCTTTGGCTGGATCCGATGGAAAAGCTCGTGCGCAAGGGTACCCAGTAACGAGTCGAACTCGTCTTTTACGTATTCTATGTTGATCCCGAAGGTACTGTCGGTTACCCAGCCCCGAATTCCGTATCCAACAGTCAGAGCAAAAGTTTCCTTTACCGTGATGTCCTGGCCCTCTAGGTAAGGATAAATTGTATGAAATACCCCTTGTTCAACCAGGTTCCAGTTCACTTTCAGCTGTTCTACCGTTCTACGGTATTCATCTAAGCTGAAGAAAATATCGCTTAAGTCGAATACGTTCATCGGCGAGAGCCATTTCCACACGTTATCTAGCGGTTTTTTGCTGGCCGCCCAGGACAATAACTGCGCCAGCTCATCTTCTCCCGTTATTGGTTCCGGTAAATACCCCAGACTCTTCCTGTGGTTCAGCATTTCCCTGTTTCCGTCCAGAGCTGCTATTTGCTCGGGTCCGGGTGGATGATCTTCTTCGCCCAGGAGTTCCAGCGTACTATCTATGGGAGAGGGGTCCAGATTGATCGCCCAGTCCGAAGGGAAGGACTTTTCCCGCGAGCTATCGAGGTGGTCGATAAGCCGGTTCCCGCTGAACTCAAGCGGATACTCCTCTAACTCCTTCTTCTATTTCGCTTATCTCGTCCTTCAGGTTCTGATTTATTGCCTTATTTCTAAATTGCTCCCAGGATAACCCTTTATCGAACTTGGATTTAGTCACTTTTAAATTCCGACCTCCCGTATTTTTATCCAGAATTCAAAGTTTCATAAATTCAACCCCATTATAAGGCGAAACCGTCCAGAGGGCCTAGCTATTTTGCTATTACGCTACAAAAGTCATCCGAACATGTCTGCGAAACCAGGGGG
>CAZYPS010000122.1:0-5244 GCA_964649445.1 uncultured Thermotogae bacterium
TCGGTCAGTTTCATGATTACCTCCTCGTAATCAAGATTTGGCTTGGTAGTCTGCTCAACACTTGTTTAATTTAAAACTTAGTGTTTTTCTTCAATCTAAATATAGCTAATAGGGAGGGATAGTTATGTAAGGTAGCTTACATTAAGGGTAATAGCGATACTTCTATCTCAGTTTTTAATATTGGAACAGAGCGAAGGGTAATTTCTAAGCGAAAACTTGATCTTATTTCCAAAAAACCTCTGTCGAGCCTTACAACAAATCTTAACCTCTGACTAAATTCCTGCAGCCGAGTAAGCGGAAAGTTGAAGTTAAGAGGAAAGTCAATAAATTTGGGCTTATTTGGCAAAAGAATCGAATTTATCAGTTTCTTTGGTGCCGGTAAAAAATATGACGGAATTTTAAATTAACTTCTGGACGCTCTTGTTTTTAACCCCATTTCATCCTTAATTACGATATTTCCCCTGCTTTTTTCGATCAAACCCTCGGACTCAAATTCGTTGAGGTTGGCGGTTGTGGTTTCTCTGGTGGAGCCAATTAATTTTGCAAGCTCCTCGTGCGTTAAATCGGGGTTAATTTGCACCCCGTTGCGGCATTCCTCTCCGTACTTTGCTGCGAGCTCTTGAAGTGTAGTGGCTAATCTCGAAGGGACGTCCTTAAACAGAAGATCCGCCAGGCTGTTCTGGATATCACGACGATGTTGACCGATCTTCTTTGCGACACTGAGAGACAATTCTGGGTTCTTGTCGATAAAATTCAGGAGATCACTTTTGGAAATAGTACAGAGGACCACGTCGGCAAGAGCTTCCGCTTTTAAAGTTCGATCCTCCTCCCCTACTACTGACATTTCACCAAACGGTTCTCCTTCGTCCAGTATTGAGACGGTAAATTCTTTACCTGCCGGGCCAGGGTAGGAAAGCTTTACCTTCCCCTTTTTAAGGAAGTAAACGGATTCACTCGGTTCTCCAGGGAGGTATATCAACTCACCTTTTTTAAATTCTAAATCCTTAACCCAGGATCCTAGTTCATCCAGCTGATCCTCATTTAACTGGGAAAGCAGGTCGAACTCTTTTAACTGCCAGAGAACATTACAGGTATTTTGCATAACGGTGACTTTTGGATTGTAGGCAGTAATAGGCTAACCCTCAAGTAAAGAAAATGAATTGTTTGGTGCCTTGGGCCGGTGTCAGATACGCGAAGTCACCTTTCAGTATTTTTTGGGATAAAATCGCTCATCCGAGGAATTACCTATATCGCTGGAACCTCCCACTTTCGGTTCAAGATCGGTAGGGTTCGTGCTTTTATACAATCAGTCAATTCGCCCCCAGCGTTTGAGTCCGCTATAAACAGAAAGCCAGTTCCGAATTGACTGCTGGATGCTTGGTTTCGAGTTTTCGAAGACGGAAACTTTATTGTTTGAAATAGTTTTATTATAAGCCCCCCAAGTGGTGGTGGGATAAATGTAGCACGAGCCCTGGGTAAGCTGGGAGGTTCAGCTGGCCCAATGGTTTTGGCTGGGGGGCGTAATGGGAACTTATTAGAAGAGTTGTTGCGCGAAGAAGGCCTTGATCCGGAAATATTGCCGATAGAAAATCCGACACGGCAGAAATTCACCGTCCTTGATGAATCATCGGAGGTTCAATATCGCTTTGTAATGCCGGGGCCGGTAGTTATATCAGAAGAATTGAAGGAAGTGGAAACTAGGATTGTAACTACCTCACCTCGACCGGATTTCCTCGTATCGAGCGGTAGTCTTCCCAAGGGTGTGAGGGTCGATTTTTACGTGCGTGTGATCCGGGCTGCAAAAAAAGCGGAACGAAAATAATTTTGGATACTTCGGGAGTTCCTCTAAAAAAAGCCCTTAAGGAGGGAGTCTTCCTCGCAAAACCGAATCTGGGTGAAATGACTAGGCTTGCTGACGAAAGACGGGATGAAGAGCCTCAGCAAATAGAATTTGCAAAGGGTTTAATTGAACGAGGAAGCGCGAAAGCTATAGTCGTATCGTTGGGCGCAGGTGGAGCCTTTTTGGTGACGGAAAGGGATAATACACACCTGCGCTCCCCCACTGTTCCGATAATTAGCAAAGTCGGGGCGGGTGATAGCATGGTCGCGGGGGTAACTTACGCTTTGGCAAACGGCTATTCTCTGGAAGACAGTGCCCGGCTCGGAGTAGCTGCAGGTGCGGCTGCTGTAATGACCCCCGGAACTGAACTCTGTCGAAAAGATGATACTTTTAGGCTCTGGAATCAAATACAAGACGAAAGTTAGGCCAACTATTTGGAAAGGTAGAACTTCTTAGAACTAACTGCTGGATTGCACGAGACCCTTCCGCGTACTAAAATTTATGCCACTGTGACTCCGGAAATAAGGAAGTTCAAAGACTCAGACCGTGATGGGATAAGAAAGATCGCTACTTCTACAGTTACAGGCTATCCCCGTTCCGATCTTCAGTTGGTAGCTGACCTTTTGACCAATTATTACACAAATTACGAGCCGGAACATCTTCTGGTTGCGGAAACTAACGGACGGGTGGTTGGGTACCTTTCCGGTTGTTTTAACTCATCTCGCTGTAGATGGATAAAGGGAACCAGAGTGATACCGAAGGCGATTGCGAAGGCGTTGCTCCGGGGAGAACTAGGGTGGAAAGAGGTTAGGTACCTAGGATCGTTTCTCTACGTAGTTTTCAAGGGAGGACTGAGAAACGCTCCGCCTTCTGGGTACCCTGCGCACTTTCACATCAATATAGCCAAAGACTGGAGAGGAGAAGGTCTGGGTACGAAACTTGCGAACGAGTATCTGTCAATGTTAAAGGAGTCCGGGATAAGTGGCGTTTACGTAAGAGTAAGGCATAACGCCAGGCGGGCAAGCCGATTTTTTCAGTCGCTCGGCTTTAGGAGAAAAGGATCCTATCCGATATTGGTTGCTGAAGGAAATGAGTTTAGAACTTCTCGATCTAAAATTTATACGAAAAAGTTAAATGGCTCTTAGTCAATTTTAACCAGCCTATTCGCACTCCTTGCGAACGGGACACCTCTCCGGGCAAGAGTAATGCTTAATATCAATTTGGTTGGATCGTCGATCTTCTCTGTAGGAATTGATAAACTATAGAATTTTTTCCCGGTTTCGAAGTCGTAACTGCCTTCCTTTTCGATCTTTTTTTTATCGTGGTAGAGATCATTATTTTTGAACTTAAAAGTGTGTGATTTTCGAATTACGCCAGGGCGTCCGTTTTCGTTGAAGGGCTTGAGGGCAATCTGGATTTCGTTACCTGAACGATATCGATTGAAGAAGTCCACAGTTAATCTTAAAGTTCCATCATTCTTAGTTAAGCTTATGGATTTTATGTCGGGGTAACGTCTAAGGGAAGCTATTCGGCTTCGCCGTTTTGGATTTAAGTAAGATAATAATGATCCGTCATCCTCTTCGTTCATTACGAAGTCCCGGGAAAGGTTAGGATTTCCATCGTACTCGGTCGAATTTTTTAAAGATAGACTCGGTACTACGCCGAATAACTCGTTTGCTCGGGCAAAACTGATTAGGTATTTACGCATGAGTTGAGTTTGGGTCCGATACTTGCCTATTGCTCTGAATTTTCGTAACCGCTCTTTCATGTTGAGTTGAACTTCGATCCATTCTGTGTCAAGGCCTTTTAGGTTTTCCGGTTCTGAAAGGGTGGTTTCGAGGTACTTACCTCTGGGCCAGGGAAATTTAACATTGTGGACCAGGTAACTGAGCATCGTTACATCGTTGAACTTCTCGTAACCCTCATTTTTCAGCTGTTCAAGTCCGTAGAGGACGAATCCATTTGTTGCCCAGTGATCAGGGTGAGTGTCGTTAGGGTGGGGTAAAATAATTACGCTCGGTTCGAATTCCAACAACAATTGCCTTACGTCTTTAACAACTGATGTACCACTATATGGTGCCTCTTCAGTAAAACTGTTGTCATATGGGGAATGGTCAGATTTCGTATATTTTGAGTAGTAAAGTTCATCTCCGCTCCAGTTGTTAGTCCACATATGGCTAAGTCCCCTATCGGGATAGCCGAAGAACTCAACCTGGTCTTTTTCCAGCCCCAGATAATCCGTGGCCTCTAAAGTCTCATTTTGTCGCTTATAACCCAGTTTCACGAAATCGGGCCGAAAAAAAGGCAGGAAGGGTGGTCGCCTGATCTGACCGTCCCCGTTTGTTATCACGACAATTTTAACCGGGGTATCGGACTCAACATACCGCTGAATTAATCCACCAGCCGCCAGGATTTCGTCGTCGTTGTGTGGAGCGAATATTAGGACCTTTTTTCCATGGAAAATATCTACTTTATTTCTCATTTCTGATAGCTTGATCAAACTCTGATTAAACTCTTTTTTATAATCAGGCTTCAATAAACTCGTTCGTTTAGTTCTCAGTATTCTACAGCCTATACAGCATAACCAAGTATAAGTTATGGTTTGGAAGAAAGAAATATCCAGTACACTCGAACGCTCAACGAGGTGTTAACCCCTCATCGAGCCTAATTAAATCCGAAGTTCTTTCCTCGTCATGGTCGAAGATTCCTGAAAGTTATTTCTCCTGTTGGTTGTGATAAAGATTTTAAAGCTCAGTTTTTGTCATTGAGTTGGAGTTATATGGATTTAATCGGTTTAGTAGATTGACGTGTTTTAAAACTCATATTTTAACTACTTCGATTTTTGGATATATCAAGTTATTCCATATATAAAAAGAAATACTATGAATAAAATTCTAAAGTTATGTAGAAGATGATCACTGTCGGATTAATATGGTATTGTACAGATCCATATAAATCTATATAATACCGGTAAACCCGATTAGTTTTGGACCTCTGAGAAAAAACTATATCGTGATTATCCTCATGAACCAGTCAGGTAAATGGAAAATGGATTTAAATATTGAATAACAGTGTAGTGTATTTATAAACCTACATTCACCTGCAGGCCGGCATTTACTGAAATTGTCGAGAATGCCCCAGGCTCGCACTGAGGATGAATTAGCTGAACAGCTTTTTCCTTGAGGTATCCAGCAGTCAATTCGCCCTGCGCCTTTGTGTCGCTACAACCACAAAGCAAGTTCCGAATTGACTGCTGTGTGCTGGATCTCGAGTTTTCGAAGAAGCTAGCTTTTTGGTTGAGATAGTTTTGTTATAAGACCCGTCCGGCAGGCCGGGAAAATTGACAATAAGTGAGTTTTGCCGGAACTATGAGTATTTCTGGTGAACAAAGGAAGTATGAGAAG
>CAZYPS010000123.1:0-5198 GCA_964649445.1 uncultured Thermotogae bacterium
AAAATTGCTTTTTTTAATTCACTCTGTCCCAGCCCATAGAGAAAGTACGATTGGTCCTTATTTTCATCCTTCCCTTTCAACAGATGCTTCATTCCATCCTGATCTGCTGTTCTAACGTAGTGACCGGTTGCGATAAGTGGAAACCCCATTTCTTCAGCCTGCTCTCGGAGCAAATCGAATCTAACTAACCTGTTGCACCTGGCGCAGGGATTAGGCGTTATGCCCTGAATGTACTCTTCGATCGTGTGATCGACTACTTCCGATTCAAACTCCGAACTCAGGTCGATCTGGTGATGGGGCAGGTCAAGCTCGTCTGCAACTATCTCAGCCGAGCTTAAAGAACAACAGGCATTTTCCTTTCCCCGGTATTCCGGAGAATTCGGGTAATCCCAGAGCCAAAAAGTTAGTGTATGAACATCGTAGCCCCTTTGCTTGAGCAACAAAGCAGCTACCGAGGAGTCAACTCCTCCACTTATAGCTACAAGAACGCTCTCATCCTTTTTCATATTTTCGTGATTTTCTACTCCTCCGACGTGGTCGGCTCCCCTCTTTTCGGCACCAGACATAAAAACTTAAATCCTTCACTTTCGCTGACGAATTGATGCGTCTCGTTCGACGGTACGTACACGGCATCACCTGGCGACAATACTCTATTCTCATCTTCGGTCCTTATCCTGCCCTCTCCGGCTAGAACGTATACTTCGTGCTCCCAACCGTGACTATGATAGGGCGTGTGACCGCCATTCCCAAGGGTAAATCGCCTCATCGCAAATGTCTCGACGTCTTCCGAAAAACCTAATAATACTTCTTTCTCTACGTTTTCCGCGTCTTCGAGGTCGGTTATCTCTTTCTTCTCGAAATTATCCGACTTTCTGACTGATATCATTATTAAATCACCTTTTAATTTTTGAGCAAACTTATCGCCCTGAGAAATTTTAAATACAGGAAACTGGTCCAATTTGCAGTGGCTCGCCTACACAGTCGTCTCACTCAATCCAAGAAATATTCGCACTTGATAAATCAATCTCGGTTACTCTATTTTACCAAAGACACAAAGTTGAGTTGCCTTGCCAGGAACAAATATACCTATTCTACCAGATATGTTAAGCTAATATGGACGAATCCAGTTATACTTACCGTGAGTTTACCTCAATCAAGTGCTGAATCAACTCCTATCTGTAAAATCTTCTATCATAATTGGGTAGCTGCAGATCAAATTAACCTAACAGGTACCGAGCAATTTATATTGGCGGCAGGAGGCAGTTGCAAGAGGTCTCTCCTTCCGTTGAATAGCACTAGCCAGTAGATTATCATCTCACAGGTGATGAGTAAATGGAAAAGAGTGCTGACGTAATCGTAGTAGGGGCTGGCCATGCGGGCTGTGAAGCCGCCCTGATTTCGGCTCGAAGTGGAAAAGAGACCATGCTGTTGTCTATAGATCTCGATAAAACGGCTCGAATGTCCTGTAACCCAGCAATTGGTGGACCAGGTAAATCACAACTAGTCCGGGAGATTGACGCCCTCGGAGGAGAGATGGCGAAGAATACTGACCGTGCCGCTCTCCACATGAGACGCCTCAATACCAGCAAAGGCCAGGCAATGCAGATCATGCGAGCGCAGGTAGACAGGGCCAAATATCGCCGACAAATGAAGCGGGTTCTGGAGACTGAAGACAATTTGCGACTGAACGAGGGAATGGTTCAGGAACTATTAGTGGAATCAAACCGGATAAAAGGAGTAACTACCCGCGAGGGAGTCAGCTACTATGCACCGTCTGTGGTTCTCACCACGGGAACTTTTCTCCAGGGAAAAGTTTATCTGGGAGAAACTTCTTATCCCGCTGGAAGGACTGGTGAACCACCCGCTAAAGCGCTTTCAGATAGCATTCAGAACCACGGGTTGACCCTTAAACGGATGAACACGGACACTACACCAAGGGTAAATGGTGACACCATCGACTTCTCTAATCTAGATAGCCAGTCCACGACGGACGAACCATTTGCTTTTTCTTATATTTCTGACAAACAAGTCCTGGAAGATAAATACCCTGTACACCTTACGAAAACCAACGAAGAGACTCATAAAATAATTCGAGACAATATAGATAGAAACCCTAGATACAACGGGACCGTGGTAAGTGCTCACCCCCGATACTGTCCTTCACTTGAAAGCAAGATAATCGATTTCCCCGAAAGGAAACACCACAAGGTTTTCCTGGAGCCGGAAGGTAAGGCATCGAAGGAATACTACCTTCAGGGTATCTACACCTCATCTCCACCGGATGTGCAGGAGGGCATTGTAAAATCTATGGAGGGGCTGGAAGAGGCTCACATTGAACGTTATGGATACGGGATAGAGTACGACTACCTCCCACCGACTCAGCTCAAGAATAGCCTTGAAACATTGAAGATAGACGGCCTTTATGCAGCTGGCCAGATAAATGGAACTACCGGCTACGAAGAGGCTGCCGGCCAGGGGATAATAGCAGGAATTACCGCCGCCATGCCGGGCGAAGAGCAGGCAACACTGGATCGGTCCCAGGGCTTCATTGGCGTGATGATCGACGATCTCGTTACGAAAGGAGTGGACGAACCCTACCGGATGCTTCCCTCTAGAGCCGAATACAGAATAATTCTCCGGGAGAATAATGCTGACCTCCGGTTGACGGAGCTCGCACGAAAACTGGGAACGATTAGCCAGGAAAGATATGACAGGTTTAAGAACAAAAAAGAAAAGGTTGAAGCCAAACTGGAGAAGCTTCAGTCTACCAGGGTAACACCGGGGAAGGACATCAATGAGATTCTGAAACGAAACGGCACTACACCCCTGGAGGACCAAGGAGCGAGCCTCTACGAACTTCTAAAACGCCCTGAACTTTCCTGGGATACGATCCTCGAACTGGGTTCGCTGGAGGACGGAACTCCCCCGGACATAAAAAAAGAAGTGGTAATTAGGGCAAAATACGAAGGTTACATAAAGAAACAGGAGAAAAGAATAGACCAGTTCCGCGAGATGGAGGAAAAAGAACTTCCGGACTCACTGGATTACGACGACCTGGATGGACTTTCGACCGAAGGAAGGGAGAAACTTAAAGAAGTGGAACCCCGAACTCTTGGCCAGGCAGAAAGAATACCCGGCGTAACACGGTCTGACATCACGATCCTGACGGTTTGGCTCAAAGGCTAAATCCCTAAACTGACACCAACCAAAAAAATACAAAAAACCATAACAGGAGTGAATTTTTATGCCAAAGCTATTCTCCGGCATCCAACCCACGGGCGACCTGCACCTTGGAAATTATTTCGGTGCTATCACCAACTGGGTTGAATTGCAAGAGGAACACGAAACTATTTACTGTATAGTTGACCTTCATGCTATAACTTCGGATTACGATCCTGAAACACTGCGAGAAAACTCAGTTCAATTAGCCATAGATCTTATGGCGAGCGGTATAGACCCTGAAGAATCAATTTTGTTCATCCAGTCCGAAGTTAGAGAGCACGTAGAACTCCAATGGATCTTTAATTCGGTGACGTCTTACGGGGATTTAACCAGGATGACACAGTTTAAAGACAAATCCGAAAAGAGGGATTTCGTTAGCGCGGGCCTGTTTGATTACCCGGTACTCCAGGCCGCAGACATACTATTATACAGAGCTTCCCGGGTTCCAGTAGGTGAAGACCAAATCCAGCACGTAGAACTAACCAGGAGGATCGCCCGGAAATTTAACAGCAGATTTAGTGAGTTTTTTCCGGAACCAGAACCCATAGTTGGCCAAGGAGCCAGAATAATGTCTACTGCCGATCCCGAACGAAAAATGAGCAAAAGCGACCACGACAAACATGCCATAGGCTTAATGGAAGACGAAGATTCTATCTGGGAAAAGGTCAAGTCCGCCGTTACCGATCCGGGAAAGGCTCAGGGGGATGAAATGAGTCCGGGCGTGGCAAACCTGTTTACTTTGCTGGAACTGACCGCACCCGAATCCACAGTGGAAGATTTCAGGCAGGACCACAGAGAAGGCAACCTGATGTACATTGACCTGAAAGAAGCCGTCTACGAAAACCTGATGAGCGAAATCCGCCCCGTCCAGAAAAAAAGGAAGGAACTGATGGCTAACCGGGGACACGTAGAAGACCTGCTAGAAGAAGGAAAGGAAAGAGCGAAGGAAATCGCCTCAAGTAACATGGAAAAAGTCAGGGATTTGGTTGGTGTCGGCCCAGCGTAGAAGGGCTAATTTAGGGAAAAATGAGTCTTAACCAGGTGGTCCGTTTCTGTATTACTCGAGCAAAGGCTTGCAGTTGTGGAAGACTCTATCGATATCCCGGTTATCCCTCAATTCTTCCATAAGGTCTTTTACCTTTTCCCGGGCGACTTCACCGGGTTCGGCATAGTTTTTCGGCGACATGATAAGCTCCGTTTCCAGTTCCGGAACCAGCTCTTTGAGGTTTTCTGCTGCCGGCTTGAGATCGTCGGGATCGAAAAAGATTTTAACTACATTATCGCCATTATCTATCTCCTCAGCGCCGGCTTCTATAGCCTCCAACTGAAGGGTTTCCTCGTCAGTCCCGTTTAAAGAGGTTTGATCGATCTTTATCAAACCTCTTCGCTCGAAAACCCAGCGCACACAGCCCTCATCGCCTAGCTCCCCACCAAAATCCTCGAAAGTATTCTTTAGGTAAGTACTGGTTCGGTTACGATTGTCCGTCTCCGCCTTAACCATCACAGCGACACCTTCGGGACCGTAACCTTCATAGACCAGAGTCTTAAAGTTCTGCCCCTCCAGCTCCCCTTTTGCCTTTTTAAGTGCCCGTTCGATGTTTTCCTTGGGCATATCCGCTTCCTTCGCCCGTTCTATAGCTCCTGCAAGGGTTGGATTATCCTTAGGGTCAGGGTTCTTCCGTGCTTCTTTGATAATTTCCTTGGTCAACTTCCCGAACTTCTTCGCCTTCTTTTTGTCCTGTTTTTCCTTCCTGTGTTTTATATTAGACCATTCGGAATGCCCAGCCATATTATCACCATAGAATTTTATTCAAAAATCCGAAGTTGAACAACAGCCCGGCGAGAGTAGTTATTTGATTTACAATATTGCCCGAGTCTCTTTCCAGTCTCCAATGGGATGGTAATAGGGACTTTGTTCCGACAGTTCCTGGTTACGGGTTAAAAAACAGTGGGACGACACATGGAACAACAGGGCG